>RFGE01000062.1 GCA_003696105.1 Deltaproteobacteria bacterium
ACCATGGCGCTCGCGGTAGCAAGCCATCATCGACGCCCAGCGTCAAGCCGCGCGGGCGCTGCGTGCACGGGGCAAGGCGATCGGAGCCGCCCGGGCGCTTCCGGCGGCCGCGGCGGGCGCGGCGCCGTCGCCGGCCCGCGCGGCGTTCGGCGGGCCTACGCCGCGTGCGGGGCGATGTCCGCGGCGGCCATCGCGGTCTACCCGCGGTCGCCCCGCAGCGTCGCGCGTCGCATCCGGCGCGCGGACGGGGCGGCCGCCACCGCCGCGCCTACGGGCAGGTGCCTCCGGTGCCGCTCGTGTCGGTGCACACCCCGCCGCAGCAGTCGCCGTTGGGCTGCTCGGCGCAGGCCGTCTCGTCCATGGCCGCGGGCACGTCGGTGCAGACGCCGGCGTCGTCACATACGTCGGGGTTGCACGTCGGTTCGGCGATGCCCGCGCCGCACGGCGTGCCGGCGGCCAGGGGAGCGGTCGCGCTGCAGGTGCCCATCCCGTCGCATTGGGCGGTGCCCATGCAGTCCGTCGGGTCCGGATCGGGGCAGGACGTGCCGGCCGCGACGAACTGATCGGCCGGGCAGTCGGCCGACGTCCCGTCGCAGGTCTCGGCGACGTCGCAGTCGCCGGCCGACGGGCGGCAGGTCACGCCCGAGACGAGCGTGCACGTGCCGTCGGCGGTCGCGCCGAGCGATGCCTTGCACGCGTCGCACGGGCCGTCGCACGCGGCGTCGCAGCAGACGCCGTCGGAGCAGAAGCCGCTGTTGCACTCGCCGTTGATCGTGCACGCCGATCCGAGCGCGAGCCCGGCGTCCGGCGCCGCCGCGTCCGGCGCCGCCGCGTCCGGCACCGCCGCGTCCGGCACCGCCGCGTCCGGCGCCGCCGCGTCCGGCGCCGCCGCGTCCGGCGCTGGCGGCGCGGCGTCCGGCGCTGCCGCGTCGGGGCCGGGCGCGCCGTCGATCCCGCCGGCCGCGTCGGCCGCGGCACCGTCCGCCGATGCCGCGTCGATCGGCGGCGGCACCGTCGGGTCGCACTGGAACGCCGGGTCGACGTCGGCGCGCTTGCACCAGCCGTCGGCCGCGCACGCGTAGCCGTCCGGGCACGCGCCGTCGCTTCCGCACAGGAACGCGCACGCGGGCTTGGGCGCGTCGAAACACGCGGCGAGAGCCGCCGCGGCGACCGCCGCGATCCCCCAGCGCAACGAGAGGACGACCGTGGCGCGTCGCATCAGAACACCCACCCCGCGGTGAAGCCGACGCTGTCGCCGGTGACGACCGGCGTCACGGCCGCTGCGGCCGGCGCCCGCTCCGCGCCCGCCTCGGTTCCCGGGTCGACCAGGAAGAACACCACGGCGGTGGCGGCGCTCACGCCGGCACCGATCCACGCGATCTTCGCCCACCGCTCGAGATTTTCCCCCTCGTCGACGAAGTCTTCGTACTGGCGTCGCACCTCGCCGTCGAACGCGCGCGGTCGTCCGTCGACCGGATCGCGGAAGTCGATGAGCGTCTCGATGTCTTCCTCGCGCGAACTCGCCGACAGGCCGAGGACGGCGCCGGTGGTGGCGGCGGCGACCGCGACGCCGACCGACACCCACGCAGCCGTGCGCTGCCAACTCGTTCCCCCGTCGACGAACGTCGGCGGTCGATCCTCCGGCGCGGGGGTCGGCGGGGCGTCGTCGAAGTCGGGCGCCATGACGTCCGCCGCGTCCCCGCCGGCTGCCGCACCGCCGCCGGCCGCCGCATCACCGCCGCCGGCCGCCGCAGCGCCGCCGCCGGCCGCCGCACCGCCGCCGCCGGCCGCCGCACCGCCGCCATCGGTCTGGCCCAGCTTGCGCTTGCATTCGTCGACGCGCTTTTCGGTGTCGGCGCGGTCCGCCTCGCTCGGGTTGCCCTCGCGCAGGTACCGTCCGTAATAGATGAGCGCGGCCTCGCAGTCGCCGGCCTTGTCGTGCGCCAGCGCGATCTTGAAGAACAGCACCGGGTCCTTCGTGATCTGGTATGCGAGGCCGAACTCGCGGGCGGCGATCGCGTAGTCTTTGATGGCCAGCGCTTCGGTGGCCTTCTTGTAGTGTTCGCGCGCCTTCTCGATGTCCGGTCGTGCGTCGCCGGCCGGTGGAGTCTGCGCCGCGGCGCGTGCGCCGATGCCGAGCCCCACTACACCGGACAGCGCCGCGACCAGGGCGATGCTGCGGGTACGCATGGCGCCAGGATATACCTCGCGCCGGGTCCCGACAAGTCGAACGGGGCCGCTATCTGTCGGGAAATAGTGCGGTTTGGGGTATAGTCGGCCGCCCGCCATGGCCAAGATCGACTCCGTTCGCAACATCGGCATCGTCGCGCACATCGACGCCGGCAAGACGACGCTCACCGAGCGCCTGCTGTATCACGCCGGAAAGATCCACCGGGTCGGGGAGGTCCACGACGGCGAAAGCCAGATGGACTGGCAGGAGCAGGAACGCGAGCGGGGCATCACGATCACGGCCGCGACGACGACGCTCCAGTGGCGCAAGCACGACATCCACCTGATCGACACGCCCGGGCACGTCGACTTCACGATCGAGGTCGAGCGCAGTTTGCGCGTGCTCGACGGAGCTGTCGTCGTGTTCGACGCCGTCGCCGGCGTCGAGCCGCAGTCCGAAACCGTGTGGCATCAGGCGGACAAGTTTCACGTGCCGCGCATCGCGTTCATCAACAAAATGGACCGGCTCGGCGCCGACTTCGACGCGGCCGTCGCGTCGATCCGGCGCAAGCTCGGCGCGAACCCGGTGCCGGTGCAACTTCCGATCGGGGCCGAGGATGCGTTCTCGGGAGTGGTCGACCTGGTGCGCGGGCATGCGTTCACGTTCCACGGCGATCTCGACGAGGAGCCGTCGCCGGCGGACATTCCGAGCGACCTGCGCGACGCCGCGGCGGCGGCGCGCGACGCGTTCGTCGAGGCGGTCGCCGACACCGACGACGCAGTCGCCGAGGCCTACCTGGACGGCCGGCCGATCGACGAGGCGACCCTGCAGGCGGCGCTGCGGCGCGCGACGATCGCCGGCCGGGTCGTCCCGGTGCTGTGCGGCTCGGCGCTGCGCAACAAGGGCACCCGCCAGGTGCTCGACGCGGTGGTCGACTACCTGCCGTCGCCGCACGATCTGCCGCCGATCCGCGGCGTCGACCCGCGCGATCCGAGCGTCGTGCTCGAGCGCGCGCCGGACCCGAAACAGCCGCTCGCGATGCTCGCGTTCAAGGTCGCGATGGACGACTCGCGCAAGTTCGTGTTCTTGCGCGTGTTCAGCGGTACGGTCAAGCCGGGCGATCAGGTGTGGAACCCGCGCATCGGCGACAAGGAGCGGGTGGCGCGCCTGTTTCTGGTACACGCCAACCGGCGCCAGCGCATCGACAAGGCCGTCGCCGGCGAGATCGTCGCCGCGACCGGGCTCAAGCACGCGACGACCGGCGACACGCTGTGCGCGCCCGATGCGCCGATCCTGCTCGAGCGGATCGACACGTACGAGCCGGTGATGTCGATCGCCGTGGAGCCGCGCACCAACGCCGAACGCGACAAACTCGAATGGGCGCTCAACAAGATCGTCGAGGAGGATCCGACGTTTCGCGTGCGCGAGGACGAGGAGACCGGCCAGACGATCATCAGCGGCATGGGCGAGCTTCACCTCGAGATCGTCGTCGAGACGCTTCAGCGCGAGTACGGCGTCGAGGTGGCGGTCGGCAAGCCGCAGGTCGTCTACCGCGAGACGATCGCCGCGGCCGCCGAAGGCGAGGCGGTGTTCGAACGCGAGTTGAAAGAGGAGTCGCTGTACGGCGCCGCCCGCGTGCGCGTGGCGCCGCTGTCGCGCGGCGCGGGGACGCGGATCGAATCGGCGATCGGCGACGACGCCGGCGTGCCGCCGCCGGTGGTCGAGGCCGCGATGCAGGGCCTTCGCGAGGTGTCGCAGTCGGGCCCGAACGGCTACCCGCTCACCGACCTCGAGGTCACCCTGCTGTCGGTCGGCACGCGCGAGGGCGTCCCCGCGGAAGTCGGCGTCAAGGTGGCGGCCGCCGAGGCGTTCCGCCGCGCGCTGCGCGACGCTCAGCCGACGCTGCTCGAACCGATCATGGTGGTCGAGGTCGTCACGCCCGAAGACAACCTCGGAGCGGTCATCGGCGATCTCAACCAGCGCCGCGGCCACGTTCAGCACGTCGACACCGAGGGCGTCAAGAGCGTGGTGATCGCGCACGTGCCGCTCAAGAACCTGTTCGGCTACTCCACCGATCTGAGGTCGCTCACCCAGGGGCGCGCGAACTTCACGATGAAATTCCACGCCTACGACAACCTCGACGCCGCCGGCACGTAGCGGCCGGATCGCGCGGCCGCGGCGGTCAGTAGCCGCCGGTGATCAGCACTTCCGCGACGGCGCCGCGACCGTCGGCGCGGCTGTTGATCGCGCGGTTGCAGGTGACGCGATCGACGCGGAAGCCGTCGTACAGCGAGCGAATCAGCGGCGTGTCGCTGTTGGACAGCATCACCGCGCAGCCCTTGCGGACCAGCAGCCGCGCGACGCGCGCGAGTTCGCGCTGGTCGTCTTCCCCGAAGCACGCGCTGGTGTAGCTCGTGAAGTTGGCGGTCGCCGACACCGGCTGGTACGGCGGGTCGAAGTACACGAAGTCGCCGCGGCCGGCGGCGTCGACCACGTAGTCGTAGCTGCGCGTCGCCAACTCGGCCCGCTGCAGCAGGCGCGACGCGGCGCGCAACCCGGGCGCATCGCAGATCGCCGGCGCCTTGTAGCTACCGATCGGCACGTTGAACCGCCCCGACCGGTTGACGCGCCACAGCCCGTTGTAACAGGTCTTGTTCAGGTAGATGAACATCGCGGCGCGGTCGACGTCCGACTGCGGCCCGGTGCGCTCGTTCCACCGCTCGCGCGTCGCGTAGTAGTAGTCCTCGCAGTGGCGATCCCGGTGGGTGCGCAACCGCCGGATGACCGCCTCGACGTTCCACGCGACGGCGCGGTAGGTCGCGATCAGGTCGGCGTTGAGATCGGACAGGACCGCGTGGTGCGGGGCGAGCCGGAAGAAGACGGCACCGCCGCCGACGAACGGCTCGAAGTAGCGGCGAAACGACGGCGGCCGGCGCGCCGTGATCGCGTCGAGCAGCCGCGACTTGCCCCCCGCCCACTTGACGATCGGCGCGGCGGCGTCGGGCCGGGCCGGGCGGCGCGCGACGCGCGCGGGTGCGAGCGGACGGGTGCGCAGTCGCGCAGTCGAAGGGGCGGTCCCAGGCATGCCCCCATGGTCGGGATCGGCGCGGAGGGGGGCAAGTTTTCGGCACCTGGCCGCGGCCGGTTACGGAGGTGCTTATCGAAGCGCAGCGGCGCGCCGACTCCGGCGCGCGTCGCGACGCCCTCGCGCCGTGGGCGCGGCGCGGCGGCCACCGCGCGGCGCGCGCGCGGTTCCGGCGCGGTCAGTACAGCTCGGCGGCGCGCGCGTAGTCGTGCGTCGTCGGGTCGTAGTCGACCAACACGCCCACGGCGCCGCGCTCGCTCGCGAGCGCCAGGACCTCCGCCTTGTTGCTCCGCACCACCATGCGGGGCTCCGCGTGCTCCACCGCCGACTGCTCGATGAACCGGCGCGCGTTGAACGCGTTCTTGAACCCGAGCAGGTACGTCTCGTTGTTGCCGGCGCGGGCCATCATCAGCGAGTTCGGCTCCTCCGAGCCCGGCTCGCGGACCAACAGGACCCACAGACCTTCGATGGACGATTTGTCGGCGGTGTGCGCGTGGATGTGCATAGGCAGTACGTCTCCTGTGCGGGGTAGGGGGCTCCGTCCTTAAAACACTCGGCGCACCGTGTCAAGAGTTGGTATAAGGCTTGAAATGGCTCCCGCCGTGTCGCTCCCGGTGTTGCCTCCGCTCGTCGACGCGCACGCCCGCCGCGTGACGTACCTGCGCGTTTCGCTTACGGATCGCTGCAACTACCGCTGCACGTACTGCATGCCGCCCGAGGGCGTCGATCTCGTGCCCCGGCAAGATGTGCTGGCCTTCGAGGAGATCGCGCGAATCGTGCGCGTCTTCGCCGGTCTCGGCGTTCGGCGCGTCCGGCTCACCGGCGGCGAACCGACCATCCGCAAGGGGCTGCCCGAGTTGGTCTCGCGCCTGACCGCCATCGAGGGGATCGAGTCGGTTGTGATGACGACCAACGGCCATCGCCTGCCGGAACTCGCGAAGCCGCTCGCGCGAGCCGGGCTGGCAGAGGTCAACGTGTCGGTCGACACCCTCCGCGCCGACAAGTTCGCCGCGATCACGCGGCGCGGCGATCTGGACCGCGTGCTCGCCGGCATCGACGCGGCGCGCGCCGCGGGCATGCGGGTCAAGCTCAACACGGTCGCCCTGCGCGGGTTCAACGACGACGAGATCGCGGACTTGTGCGCCTACGGCTGGCGGGTCGGCGCGGTGCCGCGGTTCATCGAGCACATGCCGATGTCCGACGGCCGGCTGTACGCGCCGGGCCGCGAGCTGTCCGCGGCGGCGATCCGCGCGGCGGTCGCCGGCCGGTTCGGCCCGGTCGAGCGCGTGATCGACCGCGGCGACGCGACGGGGCCGGCGCGGTATTGGGCGCCCGGCGGCGACCGGGCGCGCCGGTTCGGCATCATTTCGGCGATGACGGAGCACTTCTGCGACACGTGCAACCGCGTGCGCCTGTCGGCGGTCGGTGAGCTGCACACGTGTCTGGCGTACGACGACGCGGTCAACCTGCGCGCGATTTTGCGCGGCGGCGGCGGCGACGATGCGGTGCGCGACGCCATCCGTGCGGCGCTGGCCGGCAAGCGCGCGGGCCACGACTTTCGCCGATCGGGGCATGGCGCCCCCAGCAAGCACATGATCAGCATCGGCGGGTAACGGACCGGCGGCGCGCGGCATCGGACTAAAAGCGAGGATCGGCCCGCACATAGCGCATCCCGGACGCGCGCTGGCCCCGGGGGGGCTGTTGGCGCGGGTTGTGCTAGGTTGTACCGCGGGTGCCGCGCCGCGCACCCCGCCGACCACGGACCATACGGAGCCCACCATGAGCCGCAGTATCAAGATCGTGCTGACCGTCGTCCTCGTCGCGGGCGGCGTCGGCTACCTCATGGCCTCGTCGCTCGAGGGCGAGGTGGCGTACTACAAGCACGTCGAGGAGGTCATGGCCGCGCCCGCCAAGTGGGTCGACAAGCCGCTGCAGGTTCACGGCTTCGTCGAGGCCGGCTCGATCGACAAGCGCATCGAGGGCCACCAGCAGACCACGCGATTCGTCCTCGAGAGCAAGGGGGCGCGCATCGCGGTGACCACGACCGCGCCGATTCCCGACACGTTCAAGGACGCGGCCGAGGTCGTCGCCAAGGGGCGCCTCGACCGGGCCGAGGACGGCAGCTACCGGCTGGTCGCCGACGAGCTGTCGGCGAAGTGCCCGTCGAAGTACGAAGAGAACCGGCGCAAGAGTTTGGCCGGATCCTGAGGCGCAGCGTGTCGGCGTTCGACATCCCCTCGTCGCCCACGGCGGTCCTCGGCCACATCGTTCTGCTCGTGGCGTTCGTCCTGGCCGCGTACACCCTCGCGGTCGGGGTGATCGGCTCGCGCCGCCGGCGCCCGCGCCTGATTCGTGCGTCGATGTACGGCCTGTACGCGTTCGCCGGGCTCATGACGGTCGCGTCGGCGCTGCTCGTCTACGCGTTTTTGACGCACGACTACACGATCAAGTACGTCTACCACTACAGCGACACGTCGATGCCGACCTGGTACAAGGTGACGGCGTACTGGGGCGGGCTCGACGGTTCCCTGCTGTTCTGGGTATTCGTCCTCGCGGTGTTCTCGGCGGTCGCGGTGTTCGCCAACCGCCACCGCCACCGCGACATGATGGGCTACGTCGTCGCGACGTTGATGGGCATCGCGCTGTTCTTCCTCGCGGTGCTCATCTACGCGAAGAACCCGTTCGCGACGTTTCTGTCCGATCCGCCGGTGGACGGCAAGGGGCTCAACCCGCTGCTGCAGAACTACTGGATGGTGATCCATCCGCCGTCGCTGTACATCGGCTTCGTCGCCGCGTCGGTGCCGTTCGCGTTCTGCGTGGCGGCGCTCGCCTCGGGACGACTCGACGATGCGTGGATCTACTCGATCCGCGTGTGGATCCTGATCTGCTTCTTGTTCTTGTCGCTCGGGCTGATCCTCGGCGGGCGCTGGGCCTACGAGGAGCTGGGCTGGGGCGGCTACTGGGCGTGGGACCCGGTCGAAAACGCCGGGTTCCTGCCGTGGTTCACGGCGACGGCCGTCCTTCACTCGATCATCATCCAGGAGCAGCGCGGTTCGATGAAGGTGTGGAACGTCGTGCTCGTCGTCCTCACCTTCTTCCTCACGATTTTCGGCACGTTCATGACCCGGTCGGGCGTCGTCCAGTCCGTGCACGCGTTCGGCGAGGACAACGAACTGGCGCTTTATTTCATCCTGTTCATGGCGCTGATCTGGATCTTTTCGGTGGGGCTCATCGTCTACCGCCTGCCGCGCCTGCGATCGCGCGGTTCGTTCGAGTCGTTCGCGTCGCGCGAGTTCGCGTTCCTGGTCAACAACTGGGTGCTGCTCGGCTGCGCGCTGTTCGTGCTGTTCGCGACGATGTTCCCGACGATCTCGGAGTCGTTCCGGGATCAACGGATCACGGTCGGCCCGCCGTTCTTCAATAAATGGATGGTGCCGCTCGGCTTGACCCTGCTCATGCTCGCGGGTGCGGCGCCGCTGCTGGCGTGGCGCCGGACGGCGGCTCGGCGGCTGATGGACCAGTTTGCGTTCCCGGTCGCGGCGATGGTCGTCACGGTCGGCGTTCTGGCGGCGGCGTTTCCCCGCACGCGGGCGCTGTCGTCGCTGTTTTCCAATCAGGTGAGGTTTCCGAGCGCGCTCGTGTGCTTCGGCGTCGTCGCCTTCACGCTCGCATCCTGCGTGCAAGAGTTTTGGAAGGGGACGCGCGTGCGCAAGCGGCAGACGGGAAGCGACGCGCTGTCGTCTCTGCTCGGCATCGTCCTCGCCAAGCGGCGGCGCTACGGCGGCTACATCGTCCACATGGGCATCGCGCTGATGTTCATCGGCTTCGCCGGCAAGGCGTTCGAGGTCGAAAAGGACTTCACCCTGCATCAGCCGGGGACGACGAAGGCGCTGATGGACCGCGGCGACAAACCGTTCGGCGAGGTGCTGCTGTCGTGCGGCAAGGGCGAGCTGCCGGACTGCGTCGTCGTGCGCGGCATCCTGTTTCGTTACGACCGCTTCTATCACTGCCCCGAGACGGTGTCCGACGGCACCGCGAAGCAGGCCAAGGACCTGCAGCAGCGGATCGCCCGCGCGGCGGACGAAGCCGAACGCGCGCGGCTCGCCGCCGCCCTGTCCGAGCTGCGCGCGGACGTGCGCGCCCATTGCTCGGGGGTCAACGGCGATCACAAACAGACGTGGACGGCGCGGCTGCGGGCGATCACGAAGGACGGCGACGATCTCGGCACGCTGTGGCCGGCGCAGTGGCTGTACACGAAATCGACCGAACAGCGCACGACGGAGCCCGCGATCGAGAGCGTCGGCGCCGACGACGTGTACCTGGCGCTGCTCGGGTTCGAGCCGGGAACCGAGGGCATCGCGAACTTCCGCCTGTTTCTCAACCCGCTGGTCAACTGGGTATGGCTCGGGTTCACCGTGCTCATGCTCGGCTGTTTCGTGTGCCTGATTCCCGAGTCGGTCGTGCGCATGCTCAAGCCGGCGCCGAAGACACGGGTCGGCCGCATCGCCGACAAGGCGGCGCTGGCGGCGTTCGTCGCGGGGGCGACGCTGCTGTCCGTGTCGGCGGCGCGCGCGCAGGACGCGCCGTCCGCCGCCGGGCCGGTCTACGAGGAGTCGAATCCACACGCGGTGCAGGGCACGACCATCGCCAGTCAGTACCGCCCGGACAGCGACACCGCGGCCCGGCTGATGAAGGACATCGGCTGCATGTGCGGCGGCTGCAACAAGGAGCCGATCCACGACTGCAAGTGCGGCTATGCGGCGCAAATGCGGGCCGAGGTGCTCGCCGCGCTGCGCGGCCGCGACCTGTCGACGGAGGAGGCGCAGCGGCGGGCGTACGAGGAGGTCCGCGACGCGTTCATCGCGAAGTACGGCCAGGAGGTGCTCACGCTGCCGATCGACGAGGGGTTCAACCGGTTGGCGTGGGCGCTGCCGTTCGCGCTGATCGGCGGATCGCTCGCGCTGATCGTCGGCGTGGGCCGATATTGGGTGCGGCGCGGGCGCCGCGACTGGGCCGTGTCGGTCGCGGCCGCACAGCAGGTCGACCTCGACGACGAGGCGGCGGATCGACTGGATGAGGAACTCGACCGCATCGACTGACGGCGCAGCCGCGCCGCGATGGCTGTCGCGTGCGGCGGGCGCGGTAGCCGTACTCGCCGGGTGGGCGCTGATCGTCGCCGTCTACCGCGGGCGGCTCACGCCGTCGGCGGTCACGCTGGCGATCGGCTGGGCCGCGCTCGTGGCGACGGCGTGGCTGTTGTGGGGCGCGCTGTGGACCGCGGTCGGCAGCGGCGGCGGCGGCGACGCGATCGAGCCGGCGGACCTGGACGCCCTTCGCCGCGGCGACCTCGAGCGGGAAAAGCGCGCGTTGCTGCGCGCGATCAAGGACGTGGAGTTCGACCGCGACATGGGCAAGATGTCGCCGGCCGAGGCCGACGAGATCCTGCGCGTGTACCGCGCGCGGGCGATCGAGGTCATCCGCGAACTCGAGGCGGGCGTGCTCGACGACCCGACCGTGCCGATCGACGAGGCGATCGATCGCGAGGTGGCCGCGCGCATCGGTGTGCGGCCGGGGCGCGGGCAGGCGCCGCGGGCGGAGGTCGACCGGCTCGTACGCCAGGTCGAGGCGAGCGAACGCCGCGGGCGGTACGGCTATCGCGCGGCGGCGGGCGCGCTCGTCGCCGCCGCCAGCGCGTTTGCCGCGCTCGCGACCTGGTCGCCCGACGCGGGCGCGGGTCACGTCGTCGGGTGGGGGCTGCCGGTCGCGGCCGGGCTGGCGCTGGCCGGCCACGGGCTATATCGATGGCTCACGTACTCCGAACCGGACCATGCGAGCGACGACGACGGCGGAGGGGCCTCGTGAAGGTCTCCGCTGCATGGCTTGCGGCGATCGGGGCGGTCGCGGCGACCGCGGGCACCGCGCGGGCGCAACCTCAGATGCCCAACCCACGCGTGATGAGCGGGATGGCGCGGCCGGAGCCGAACGATCCGCCGGGCCGACTCACCGCGCGCGTCGTCCAGGGCGGGTTCGCGGTCGACCAGTTCGGCAACTCGCAGTCGAAGTTTCCGCCCGGCCACATCGTGCATCTCGTCGCCGTGGGGGCCGACGGGAAGGTGTCGCTGCAGAGCCTGCCGGTGGACGAAAACGGCCGCGCCGTGTTCCAGGGATTGGCGACGGACGGGAGCCGGGCCTATTTCCTCACCACGCTGCTGCCGCGCGGTGACATCGACGATCACGTGGGGACGCGCGAGCCGATCGGCATGCCGCCGAAGGTCGGCATGCGCGTCCTTCTCGCCGGACCCGAGCCGGACGCCTCCGATCCGCCGGTCGACGATCTGTCGCCGGAGGGGTTGCCGCCCGTCCCCGCGGGCCAGGTGGTGGTCGAAGTGCGCGGCATGGTCGACGCCGCGCACTCGGTCCGGCTCGTCGACCTGACCACGGGCGGCGCGGTGACGGCGGCGCTCGAGCCGCTGCAGGACGCCAAGGTGGCGCGGTTCACCGGCGTGGCCGGCGGCAACGACAAGGTGTACATCGCGGAGGTCGTCGCCGGCGGGCGAGTGTATCGCTCGCAGCCGATCCAGGTGGGCCGGGGACGCGGCGGCTTCGGCTCGGTGTTCGTGTACCCGTCGCTGCTGATGCAGATGCACGCGGGAGCGGAGGTGGACGACGACCGGCTGTGGTTCCAGGTCCAGTTCGTCCTCGCCAACGGCACCGGTGCGCCGTATCTGCCCGGCGACGAGGGCATCGTCATTCCGCTGCCGCGCGGGTTCGTCGCCGCGTCGGTGGACGAGCAGAATCAGATGCGCGTCAAGGTCGACAAACAGCGAGGCCTGGTCTGGCGCGGAGCGTTTCCGCCGGGCCAGCGCGCGTTCGTCGCGCAGTTCGCGATCCCGATCGAAGACGGGCGCGCGGACTTCGTGTTGCCGTTGCCGTTCGGCGCGATCGACAGCCAGATCTCGCTGCGCGCGAACGCCGGCGTCGTAAAGCGGCTCGAGCGCTGCCGCAAGCGCGGCCAGGATCCGCGCGTGTGCGACGGCATCGAGGCGGGCAAGCTCGTGGAGTCCGACCAGATCGGGCCGGCGCGGTTTTCGACGTTGGCCGACAGCGGCACGACGTTTCTGGTCATGCCGGGCATCAACGTCCGTGCGGGGGGCACGCTTCGGATCGCGTTCAAGGGGTTGCCGCAGCCGCCCCGCATGTGGCGCTACGCCGGTGCCGCAGCGGCGGCCATCGCGACGATCTTCATCGCGCTCGGGATTGCCACGGCGATGCGCTCGGCCGGCGACCGCGCGCGCGACACGCGACGCGACGAGCTGGTGATCGAGCGCGATGATCTGTTGCGGAAGCTCGTCGCACTCGAGAAGGACCACCTCGCGGGGCGCGTGGCGGACGACCGATACGACCAGCGGCGCAGCGCGCTGAAGCGACGGTTGTCGGAGGTCGTCGCCGAATTGCGCACCGACCGCTGACCGATGCGCATCGACCGGGTCCACGTCGCGGGCGTGTCGAAACGCTACGGCCCTCAGCGCGCGCTCGCAAACGTCGATGTCGACCTTCGCGCCGGTAGCCTGTGCGCGCTGCTCGGACCCAACGGCGCCGGAAAGTCGACGCTGCTCGGGATCCTCTCGACGCTTGTGCGTCCGACGGCGGGCGAGGTGGTGTACCTCAGCGGCGATCGGGCCGTCCCAGCCGGCGCGCCGCTGCGGGCGCAGATCGGCGTGCTCGCGCACGAGTCGTTCATCTACGGTGAACTGACAGCGGTCGAAAACCTGGATTTCTACGGCAACCTGTACTCCGTGCCGCGGCGGCGCGACCGGGCGGCCGCGCTGCTCGACGAGGTCGGGCTCGACGACCGGGCTCGCAATCGCCCCGCGCGCACCTACTCGCGCGGGATGTTGCAACGGCTCGCGCTCGCCCGGGCGCTCATGCACGAGCCGCCCGTGCTGCTGCTCGACGAGCCGTTCACTGGGCTGGATCGCCACGGTGCGGCGGCGCTCGCTCGCACGCTCGACCGAGCCCGGCGCGACGGCCGCGTCGTGCTCGTGGTGTCGCACGACCTGGAGGCGCTCGACGGCGTGTGCGACCACGTCGTCGTGCTCCGGCGCGGCAAGGTCGTCGTCGATCGGCGTGCACCGGCCGGTACGGCGTTTTCGCACGCGGAACTCAAGGACATTTACCACGAGTTCGACGAGTGACTGCAGGCGCCACGATTTGCGACACGTCGTCGGGTCGGCGTAAAACCGTCGCAGTGGGCTTTTTCGCACACGTCGGCGCCGTCGCCCGAAAGGACCTGCGAGTCGAGCTTCGCAGTCGCGAAGTCGTCTACACGATGTTGTTCTTTGGCGCGATGGTGATGCTGATCTTCTCGTTCGCGTTCGTCGAGGGGCGGACCGGTAAGGCGATCGGCGACGTGTCGGCCGGGCTACTCTGGATCAGCGTGTTGTTTGCCGGCACGCTCGGTCTGTCGCGTGCGTTCGATCGCGAGCGCGAGGACAATACGATGCGCGGCCTGCTACTGGCGCCGGTGCCGCGCGCGGCGATCTTCTTGGGCAAGGCGATCTCGATCGCGGTGTTCATCCTGACCGCCGAACTCGTCGTCGTGCCGATGATTGGCGTACTGTTCAAGGCGCCTCTCGGTCGCGATCCGGTGGCGCTGGTGGTGGCGCTGGCGCTCGCGACGATCGGGTTCTCCATCGTCGGTTCGGTGTTCGCGTCGATGTTGCTGCGGTCGCGGGCCCGTGCGGTGTTGCTGCCGGTCACGTTGTATCCGATCCTCGTGCCGATGATGATCGCCGCCGCGAAGGCGACCGGCGCGATCATCGGTGCGGCGTACGACCCGTCGGTTGCGTGGTTCTGGATCCGCTTTCTCGCGGTGTTCGACGTCGTGTTCCTTGTCGCCGCGCTATGGTTTTTCGAGGCCCTGGTGATCGAATGAACAAGACGGGTGTGTTGATCGCGGCAGCGCTTGCGGCCATCGGCTTGCCGGCGGCGTTGTGGCTGGCGTTTTACCGGGCGCCGCTATTGGATCAGCTCTACTTCAACCAGAAGATCTTCTACTTCCATGTGCCGTCGGCGTTCATGCTGTTCGTCGCCGTATTCGTGTGCGGCATCTACTCGCTGCGCTATCTTCGCAAGCGCAACCCCGACCACGACGAGGTCGCGAGCGCCGCGGCGGAACTCGCTGTGTTGTTCGGCGCGATCGTGCTGATCACCGGATCGATCTGGGGTAAGGCCGCGTGGAACATGTGGTGGGACTGGGAGGCGCGGCTGACGACGGCGCTGTTGCTGTGGATGATCATGGTCGCCTACGTGCTCGTGCGCAAATACGGCGGACCGGGCAGCGAACGGCTCGGCGCCGGGCTCGGCGTGTTCGCAATGCTCGACGTGCCGTTGATTTATCTGAGCGTTCATATCTGGCGGACGGTTCACCCCAAGACGAGTGTCGTTCCGGGCCTGCAAGGCACGATGCGCATCGCGTTCTGGGTCGCGGTCACGGCGTTCGTGGCACTGTTCGTCCTGCTGATGAAGGTTCGGCTGGCGATCGGGCGCGGGCGTCGCCAACTCGACGACGTGCGCGAAGCGGCGCTCGACGCGGGGTTGTTCGAATGAGGAGACCGACGATGCGAACGATGCATTGGCTCGCGCCCGTGGCGGCGCTGTGGTTGGCCGGCGCGTCCCGCGCCGCGGGAGCGCAACCGGCGGCGTCCGGCGCGCCCCGCACTTCCGGCGGTGCGGAATCCGCCGAGCCGCCGGGCGCGGCGGCTGCGCCCGGCTCGGCGGCCGCGGGACCGGCCGCGACCGCGCCGCGCGCGGCCGAGTCGGCGACCGATCCGGCCGCGGCCGCGCGCGCGGCCGACCTGCGCGCCCGCTGTGATGCAGAGTGGCAAAAGGACGAGGCGTGGTACCGGGACCTGCGCAACCTGTTCATCAATCAGTTGTTCTTCGATCCGCGGACCGGTGCGATCGCGAACCCGCCGCCGGCGCTGCCGGCGTTCGAACCCGGCTACACGAGCCCGATGCGGGACGAGTGTACCGAGGCGATGCGTCGCGATCCGAAGTGGATGGCCGAGCTGCGCGCGCACTTCGACGGGCTGCTGAGCTACGAGTTCCAGGAGCGCAACGCGTCGGCCGCGGTGAAGAACAACCGCCACGTCGTGGCGGCGTATGCCGCGATCCTCGTCCTCCTCGTCGCATTCGTCGTCGCGCTGTTCCTCCGCCAGCGCCGCCTCATGGCGGACATCGAGCGCCTGCGCGAGGAGGTACGGCGCGCGGCGGACGACGGGGCGTAGTCTGCATGGCGGCCACCACGACGTCCTGCGCTCATCCCGCGAGCGACACCGCGTAGTCATGCCACCGTCCAATCACCTCATCTATATTCCGGGTATCTTGTTGCTCGGGATCATGATCGGATTCGTCCTCGGTGCGCGCGCCGCCCGCGAGCAGGCCCGTCTGACCGAGCGCCGGGAAGCGGAGCGCGCGGCGGCGCGCGCCGCCCGCGCGGCGAGGCGCGCGGCCCGCGAGCGGCGCGCCGGCGGCGACGGGGCGCCGGCAGACGCCAGTGAGGGCGATGCCGCCGCGCCGCGCGACGGCGGGTAGTCGTCAGCCGGGCAGCAACCAGGACACATCGACCTCCGGGGCGAGGTCGAACAGCCAGTCCTCGAACGACGCCTTGCCGCTGCGGGTGACCGCATCGCGCAGCGCCGTTCGCTCGGCCGCGAACAGCTCGCCAAACGGTGCGGCGAGCGCATGCGGCGACGTGTCCCAGCCGAACCGCGCGGCGACGCCCTGCAACTCGGTTGCGAGGTCGCCGCACGACGCGATTCGATCGTCGGCCGACTTGGCCAGCGCGCGCGCCAGCACGCCGTCGAGCGCCGGCGCGGCATCGCCGAGGTTCGACGGCAATGGCGGCGGCGCGTCCTCCACGACGGCGCGCACGGTCAGATAGTTGGCGCTGCGGCGAAACAGCGGTCGGCCGGCAAACAGTTCCCACGCGATCGCCGCGACCGCGAACACGTCCGCGCGGCGATCGAACGATGCGCCGAGCAGCTGCTCCGGCGCCATGTACGCATACGTACCGCGCGGTGCGGCGTCCGGGGCCGCGTAGGTCGATTGCGCGACGCCAAAGTCGATCAGCTTGGCGACGCCGTGGAAATCGATCATCACGTTGTGCGGATGGACGTCGCCGTGCACGATCCCGAGCGGCGAGCCGTCATCGTCGACCGCCGCATGCGCGACCTCGAGCCCCGCGCACACGTCGGCCAGCAACCGGACCACGGCGCCGGGGCCGAGCCGGGCGGCGGCGCTCGGCCGGCAGCGCGCACACACCCGTGCGAGGTCGACGCCGAGCACGAACTCCATCGTCAGGTAGTCCCAGCCGGCGACGCGGCCCGTGTCGTAGACCCGGGCGATGTGTGGCGACGCCAGCCGCGACGCGATTCGAGCCTCGTTCAGGAATAGCTCGACGAGCAGCCGGTTGCGGCTCACATGCGGCAAAACCCGCTTGAGGACGACGATTTTCGGGCCGGTGGACGCGCGGTCCGCCCGCGCCAGGAACACCTCGGCCATGCCGCCCTGGCCGAGTCGGCGCAGCAGCGTGTAGTCCCCGAACGGTCGCACCATGCGCGACCTCCGATGGTACCATGCGCGGCCATGGCCTTTGCACTCACCGAGGAACAGCAGGCGCTCGTCGCGACCGCGCGCGAGTTTACGAAAAAAGAGATCATCCCGGTCGCCAGTGAACTCGACGAGAAGTCCGAGTTCCCGCGCAAGATTCTCGAGAAGGCGTGGGAGACGGGGTTGATGAACGTCGAGATCCCAGAGGCGTACGGCGGGCTCGGGCTCGGTTGTTTCGACAACTGCCTGTTGCAAGAGGAGATCGCGTACGGGTGCGCGGGCGTCAACACGTCGCTCACGGCGAACTTGCTCGGCGCGATGCCGCTGTTGATCGCCGGTACGGAAGAGCAGAAGAAGAAGTGGCTGACGCGCCTGACGGAAGCGCCGGTGTTCGCTGCGTACTGCTGCTCCGAGCCGGATGCCGGATCCGATGTCGCGGGGATCTCCACGCGCGTCGAGCGCAAGGGGGACGAGTACGTGATCAACGGCCAGAAGCGCTGGATCACGAACGGCGGCGTCGCGAGCTTCTACACGGTGTTGGCCACCTTCGATCGCAGCAAACGCCACAAGGGCATCGCGATGTTCGTCGTCGATGCGCAGACCCCCGGCGTCAAGACCGGCCGCAAAGAGGACAAGATGGGCCAGCGCTGTTCGAACACGACCGACGTGCTGTTCGAGGACGTGGTCGTGCCCAAGGACGCGCTGATCGGTCGCGAAGACCAGGGGTTCAAAATCGCGATGATGACCTTCGATCGGTCGCGGCCGTGGATCGCCGCGGGCGCGGCGGGGCTGATCCGCCGGGCACTCGAGGAGTCGCGCAACTACGCGCTCGAGCGCAAGACGTTCGGCGTGCCGATCGCACAGCACCAGGCGATCCAGTTCATGCTCGCCGACATGGCCGTGTCGTACGAGGCGACGCGGCTTTTGTGCCACAAGGCGGCGTGGATGGTCGACCAGGGCAAACTTGACAGCATCGTGTCGTCGTACGCGAAGCTGTTCGGCGCCGACGCCGCGATGAAGGCGGCGACCGACGCCGTCCAGATTTTCGGCGGCTATGGCTACACGAAGGAGTACCCGGTCGAGAAACTGATGCGCGACGCAAAGCTGCTGCAGATCTACGAGGGCACGTCCCAGATTCAGCGCATCGTCATCGCCCGCAACGTGCTGAAGTCTGCATAGCCCTTCGCGGCAGCGGGCTCGCCCGGCGCTATGCGATCGTGCCGGAGCGGTGGAACCGGTCGCGGTCGCCGAGGACGCCGGAGACGGTCCGCGTCAGGTTGCCGGTCCGCCGCGTCCGGCCGGCGGCGGCGACCGGCGGAGTGCGCCACTCGATCTCGGCGCGCTTGAACTTCTCGGTGCCCTGGGCGAGACGCGGCGGCGGGGGCGGCGATGTCCGCCGACGGGGCGGCGCGGTCGGCGGTCGCGGCCGCGCGCGTACGAGTGCCTTCAGCGCCGCGACCGGAGACACGAAGTCGTGTGCGACGCGGTCGAACCGCGGCAGCGTGTCGGCGAAGAACGCATTCCGGCGATCCGGGGACAGCGCCTGCGGATCGATGAGTACGGCCCCCTCGTGGTGGGCCCACAGGACCACGTCCGCCCAGTGCGCGGCGTCGAGCACCTCCAGGCGCAGGCGCAGCAGGGCGTCGTCGCCATCTTGCGCCAAGCAGGCGTCAACGCTGCGGATCACCGGACCGGCGCCCGTCTGCAGGCGCGCCGCGGCACCGATCCACTCGCGGGGATAGACTCGGAAGCGCGGCAGCAACAGGTACGCGAGGCGAAGGGTCACGTCGCCACACAATGCAACGATCAGGCCAGCACATCCCCGCGGGTAGGAACGGCCGGCGTGGTTGCGCTGCGTACACATGGCCGCGGGTGTACGCCGGGCGTACACCGGTGCCCGGAGTTGCGGGCGGCCGCCTCGTCCGGTCGCCGCGACGGCGCGCTACGATCGCTCGATGACGCGCGCTCGCCTCGCGCGGGCCCGGAGGCGGTCCCATCGTGCCGTGCGGTCGCGCGGCCGCGCGCTCGTGGCGGCTGCGATCGCCGGCTGGCTCGGCGCCTGCGATTCGTCGGTGCCGGTCGAGCCGGTGCCGCTGTCCGACCTGTCGGCGCGGTTGCAGGACGCCATCTGCCGGTGGGCAGTGCGCTGCCGGCACGTCCCCGACGCGGTGACCTGCCGCCGGCTGCTCGACCCGAAAGAGTACGACACGCGGCGCGCGCGCGACGCGGTCGCCGCCGGCCGGCTGCTCTACGACCCCGACGCCGCCGGCCGGTGCGTCGCAGACACGGCATCGGCACACTGCCTCGCCAGCCCGTTTTCGGCGGATGCGTGCGCTGCGATGTGGACGGGGGCCGTGCCGCCCGGCGGCGCGTGTACGAGCGCGTTCGAGTGTGCCGGCGGCGCTCCGTGCGAACGGCGCGTGTGCGATGCCCAGTGTTGCGCCGGCACGTGCGGCGCGGCGCCGCCCCCGCCGGAGCCGCCGCCGGCGCCGGCGGCGCTGGGCGAGCCGTGTAGCGGCCACGATGATTGCGGCGTCGGTGCCTATTGCGACCTGTCCCGGCGGTGCGCGGCGATGCCGGACGCTCCCGGTGAGCCGTGCTTGATCGGCTGCGCGGTCGGCGACCTGTACTGCGACGTCGTCGCGCTCGAGTGCCGCCGCTACGCGGGCCGTGGCGAGCCGTGCGATCCGGACGGCCGGACGGCGCCGCCGTGCGATCCCGCGTGGGCCTACTGCGACGGCGTCTGCCGCGATCGACCCGCGGCAGGCCAGCCATGCGACCCGCGCGAACGCCGCTGTGTCGCCAGCGCCTGGTGCGACGGCGACCCGGGGGTGTGCCGGGCGCGCGGCGGCGCCGGCGCGCCGTGCGAGCGCTCCGATCAGTGCACCGTGGCGTGCGATGGAGCGCATTGCGTCGCGTACCGGCGGTGTACAGTCGACCCGTGACGTGGCTTCGCGGGGACTCGACCTTCCTTGCGCCGTGGCTGTGTGCGATCGCGGCGTGCGGTTCTGGCGGTGGCGCGGTCGACGCGGGCGGCGCCGGCGGGGACGCGGGCGCCGCGGGTGACGCGGGCCAAGCGTGTCCCTCGCCGTGCGCCGATACCGAGGTGTGCCGCTACGGCGTGTGCGTGCCGCGGCCACAGCCGTGTGCGTCCACCGACGACTGCTCCGGGGACGCATATTGCGACACCGCGGCGGGCGAGTGTTTGCCGTGGGGCGTCGGTCCCGGCGGCTTCTTCGACGACGGCTGCACCCGCGAGGTCGTGGCGGGCGTGTTCTTCCCCGACGTGCAGTGCGAATGGCTCGGGCCGCCCGCCGGCGATCCGTATCCCGAGCACGTCAACGTCCTGTCCGCGCCGGTCGTCGCCGACTTCGGCACGTCGGGCGACCCGGAGTTGCCGCGCCCGTCCATCGTCTTTGTCTCGTACAACTTCACCGATGGGGGAGCGGATGCGTGCAAAGGCAGCAATCCCGCTCACACCGGCGTGATCCGCGTGATCGACGGCCGGACCTGCCAGCCGATCGCCACCATCGCCGAGCCGGTGCCGATCGCAGCGAGCAGCCCGCTCGTCGTCGATCTCGACGCAGACGGTACGCCGGAGATCGTCGCGGTGACGGTCGGCGGTGGCCTGGCCGCGTGGAAGTTCGATGCAGGCGGCACGTTCTCGACGCTGTGGCAGACCACCGAGCAGGTGGCGGCCGACCTGTGCGTGTGGACCGGGCCGTCGGCGCACGACCTCGACGACGACGGCCTTCCGGAGATCCTGTTTTACGGCGCGGTGTTCGGCCCCGACGGCACGTTTCTGTCGAGTGTCGGCGATCTCAGCAGCGGGCTCACGACCGGCTACATCCCGGTGGCCGCCGACGTCGACGCCGACGGCCAACCGGAACTCGTCGCGGGCTCGGCGATCTACGGGTGGGACCTGGCGACGCACACCTGGGTGCAGGAGGTCGCCCTCGGAGACGACGCGCAGACCGCGGTGGCGGACTTCGGCACCTTCGGCCCGGATCCGAGCGCCGACGACCGGGCGACGCTCGACGGCATCGCCGAGGTCGTCGCGATCGCGCGCGGCACCGCGACCGTCTACGCGGTGGACGGCCGTATCCTGTTCGGCCCGCTCGCGTTGCCCGGCACCGGCTTCGGCGGCGCGCCGACGATCGCGGACTTCGACGGCGACGGCCGCGCGGAGTTTGCGGCCGCCAACGGCACGGCATACTCCGTATTCGACCTCGACTGCACCGATCCTCCAGATCCGAGCACGTGTCCGACGATGTCGACCGACGGCGTGCTGTGGTCGCAGCCGTCGCAGGACAAGTCGTCGAACCGGACGGGCTCGTCCGTGTTCGACTTCGAGGGAGACGGCATCGCCGAGGTCGTCTACGCGGACGAGTGTTTCACGCGGGTCTACGACGGTCGCAACGGAGATGTGGTGTACTCGCGGTACCGCACGTCGTGCACCTGGTACGAGAACCCGGTGATCGCGGATACCGACGCCGACTTCGGGGCCGAGATCGTCGTCGGCTCGAACACGAACTGCCGCGTGACCTGCCCGGCGGTCGATCCGATTTTCGACGGCATTCGCTGTTTCGACGAATCCGACTGTCCCGGCGCGACCACGTGCCGGCGGGACGCTCCGACCGACGCGACCGGCCGGTGCCGTTGTTCCGTCAGCGCCGACTGCGGCGGCGACGGATTCGCGTGCCTCGATCCGATCGCGGGGCCGTCGCCCAACGGCAAGGTGTGCCGCGCCGGGCACCCGGGACCGGCGACGGCGTTCGGGCTGCGCGTGATCGGCGATCGGCTGGGGCGCTGGGTCGACACGCGGCGCATCTGGAATCAGCACGCGTACGCGGTCACGAACGTGCTCGACGACGGTCGCGTGCCGCGAACGAGCGCGTGGATGCGCAACTGGACCGTTCCCTCGCTCAACAACTTCCGCCAGAACGCACCGGGCGCGGGGGCCGGCGTCGGCATCATGCCGGATCTCACGGTGAAACAGGCAACGCTGGCGTGTACGGCGCCGGGCGCCGGCGACCTCGACATCGAGGTCTGCAACCGAGGGACCGAGCCGGTCGCCGACGGCGTGGCGGTGGCGGTGTACCTGCCCGGGGGAGACCTCGCCTGTACGGCCGCGACCGGCAGCGTGTTGCGGCCCGGAAACTGTACGACCGTCACCTGTGCGGCGACCGGGCTGCCGACCGCGACCCCGGTGTCGGTGCGCATCGCCGTCGACGACGACGGGACGGGCGCGGAGGAGCACACGGAGTGTCGTGAACACAACAACGGCCTGCTCCTCGACGACGTCGTGTGCCCCTGACCCGACCGGGACCGGGCGGGCGTTCGTCGCACGGCCGTGCGTGCGGCGCGCGGTGCGCTCGCGTCGCGTCCGTTCGTCGCGGTGGCGGCTCCGGGCCCCACGGCGAGCGGTGCCGCCGGGACGGGGCGCCCTCGCGCAGGGGTTCATCCGCAAGGAGTCCGGGCCCGGGCCACGGCGGCCGCGTTCGGCGGGGTGAGGCGATCGGCTCGCTCGCGCGAGCGGCGGCGGCGTGGCCGGCGGTTGCGCATGTGTCCGAGGCGTGCACAGTTGCGGCGCGCGGCGGGCAAGGCCTTCGCGTAGTTGTCATGGCACTCGCGTTGCACGCGCGTCGGGCATGGCTCGACTCGCCGCCGGACTGCCTCTGATCGCCGCCGTGGCCGTCGGATGCACCGTCGATCTGGGCGGCTCGCTGCCCGGAACTCCGCCGGCGGACGCGGGCGCCGGCGACGGCGGCGCGGACGGCGGCGACGGCGGAGGGGAGCGCGCGCTGCTGTCGGTCGCGTTCGCCACGCGCGAGTCGATCCCGGGCAAGGTCGGCGGCCCGCGCGAGGCCGAGGTGGAGCTCGTGGAACTCGCGATGGACGACCTGCGCGCGATCGGCGATGTGGGCGCCACCGGCGCGGTCGCGGTCGACCTGGTATGGGACGAGGAGGAGCGGCCTCGGCCGATCGGGCTGGCCGGCGTGACGGCCGGCCTGTACGCGCAACTGCGCGGCACCGTGCGACGCTACGCCGTCTACGGCGAGGTGGAGATCGCGCAGGGCAACGTCGAGTTCGAGATCGTCGACGACGCGCCGCCGCCGTCGGTTGCGCTCGCGGTCGACCTCGGCGCGCTGGTCGTCGCGGCGGGGACCGCTCACGAAATCGACGTCGACATTCACCTGAAGCGGGTGCTCGAAGTCGTGCCGTGGGATTCCATCGCACCAGACCCGGACGGCGTGATCCGGATCGACGGCGCCGACGCTGCGGCGATCGACGCGGTGCGGTCGCGGTGGCCGTCGGCGTTTTCGCTCGGCGACTGAGGTGCGGTCGCGCGGGCGGTCGGCCGCGGGCCGCGCACCCGCGGCGGGCGGGCATCAGCTAGCAGGCGGCAGCGCATCGCCGCTGGCTGCGGTCGCGATCGGCGGGCGATCTCCAGCGTACGCCCTCGCGCCCTTCGGTCCGGTATGGTGTACGCGCCCGTGCGCCGCGGGCGTGCGCCGAACCTCGCCTCGCATCTCGCCACCTCGCTGGCGCGCCGATACCCTACGGCCTAGCGCCGTGGCGACAGGGTCTCGCGCACCACGACGTCGTTGCCGGCGGTGACCGTGACGCTGACCTGCTTGTCCGCGTACCCGGGGTTACCGTACAGCCGCAGCGTGTAGCGGCCCGCGGGGAGCCGCAGCGCGCACGGCGTCTCGTCGCAGCCTTCGCGCCGGCCGACGACGGCGACGCGGGACCAGGGCGCGGCGCTGATGCGCACCGTGCCGATCGCCGCGGCCCCCGCGTCGGCGCGCTCGCGGCGCGCACGCGTCGCGGCGTCGCGGCGGCGGCGCGCATGCGGCGGCCGGCTCGGCCGTCCGGCGGTGCGCGCCGGTTCGTCCACCGCGTCGTGGCGTCCCGCGGCGCCGGCGTCCGGCGAGAGCGCGGTTTCCGTTGCCGATGCATCGAGCGCGGGCGGCGCGGCAGACGACGGCAGCGCGGCGGGGATCGGTCCGGCGTCGACCGCGAAGTCGGCGCGCGCAGCCGCCGCGATCGGTGCCCGCGCGGCGGTGCCGCTCGAACCAGTCGCGTACCAGCCCGCGGCAGTGGCCGCGGCGACCGCGACGGCACCCCACACGGCCGCCGACCACGCCGCCGGTGGGCGCGACCGGGCTGCCGTACCGCGCGCGGTGGCGCCGGTCGCCGCCGTCGTCGCGGCGCTCGCGGCGCCGTCGCCGGCCGGTTCCCTGGCGGACCGCGCGGCGTCGCTGTCGCCGTCACTCGCCGGTCCTCCGGCGGACTGCGCGGCGTCGCCGGCCGGCCGGGCGCTGTCGGCCGTACGGGCGCCGGCCGGTTCGTCGGCGACCGTCTCGGCGACCGACCGTGCGGTCTCGTCGCCGGCGGCCAGCGTCGCGACGACGCCGTCGAGCCCGTCGTCGAGAAACGTCGCCACCGGCCCGCCCGGAGCCGGCAGCGTCTCGTCGGTGGCCGGGTCGGTCGGGGCGTCCGGGAGCAGCTCTGCGAGCCACGCCGCGAGCCGCACCACCGGGGGGGTCCGATCCGCGCCCGCCGCGCGAGCCGACACGAGGTAGTCGTCGAGGGCGAGCTGCATCGCGCGCGCGGTCGGGTACCGCTCTTCCAGTGGTGCAGTTGCGCGAGCAACGATCGCGCGCAGCGGCGCGGGCGTGCCGGCGTCGTCCAGCGGCGGCACAGCGCCGGCCCGCGCCTGCGCGAGCAGCGCCGCGGCGTCTTTCGCGTCGTAGGCGCGGCGGCCGGCGAGCGCCTCGTACAGCACGAGGCCGAGCGAGAACACGTCGGCGCGGCCATCGACGGCGTCGCCTCGCGCTTGTTCGGGAGCCATGTACGCCGGGGTGCCGCGCACGCGCTGTGCGCCGACCTCGGTCTCGGTGGTCGCCACGCCGAAGTCGACCAGCTTGACCTCGCCCGATCGCGACAGCAGCACGTTACGCGGCGTGACGTCGCGGTGCACGATCGCCGGCTCGGAGCTGTGGGCGTAGTCGAGCGCCTGGCACGCCTCCATCACCACGTAGGCGGCCACGACCGGGTCCATCCGCTCGCCTCGCGCGCGGGCGCGTTCGAACACGGCCGCCAGGTCGACGCCGTCGACGAACTCCATGACGAGGAACAACTCGTCGCCGGCGCGCCCGAAGTCGAACATCGGCACGATGTTCTTGTGCGCGAGCGACATCGACAGCCGCGCCTCTTGCACGAACAACTCGAGGAACCGCGGGTCGCGCGCGCGCTCGCGGCGGATGCGCTTGACGACGAGCTTCTTCTCGACGCCGCCGGGGCCGCGCCGGCGCGCGAGGAACACCTCGGCCATGCCCCCGCGTCCGAGCGGGCGGACCAGTTCGTAGCGGCCGACCATCTGGCCCATTTCCGGCATTATATCGCGGGGATCGCCGCTTGCCCGCGCCGGCCGGGTGCGCAAAGATCCACGCAGATGGGTTCGCGCGTGGCCGCCGCAGCCGCCGTGCTCCTGGCGTCGGCCGTCGCCGTCGCCGAGCCACCGCCGATGATCGTGCTGTTCGATCCGGAGGGTGCGCCCGCGCTGCGCGACGCGCTCGACGGCGTCGCGCGCCGCAACGGCACCGCGTTCGTGGATCGGTCGCCGCCGGCGCCGCCGCCGCCGCGCGCCGGTCATTACCTCGCCCGCGGGATCGACGCCTACCATCGGCTCGAGTACGAGACGGCGCTCGCGCAGCTCGATGCCGGCCTGGCGGAGGCTGCGCGCACCGGCGCGCTGGGCCTCGCGCCGAGCGAGCTGTCCGACCTGCTGCTGTACCGCGCCTTGGTGCGGACCGAACAGGGCGACGCCGCGCGGGCGTGGGACGACATGGTGGGCGCCGCGGTCATCGATCCCACGCGGCGCCTCGACCCGGCGCGGTTTCCGCCGCGCGCGGCCGATGCGTTCGCGCGTGCGGTGGCCGCCGTCACCGCCGGCGAACCGATCGCCCTGCGCGTGCAGGTGCCGTCGGGGTGCGACGTCGCGGTCGACGCGCGCTCGGTCGCGCCCGGTGTCGACGTGGAGGTGTTCGCGGGCGAGCACTACGTGCGGGCGGCCTGTCCCGGCGCGATCCCGTTCGGGGCGGTCGTGTCCGTCGCGCGGTCGCCGCACGTGGTGACCCCGGCCATCGTTCCGATCGCGCCGCCGGACGCGCGCGACGTGGCGGCGTGGGTGCGCCGGCGCGGCGGGGAGTCGTTCATCTACGCGGTCGCGTCGCGATCGGTCGACCTGCCGGCGACCGTCGCGCTGCGCCTGGTCGACGCGACCACGGCGCGCGAGCGCGGCGCCGTGATCGTCGCGGCGGCCGGCGACGTCGGCGCCGCGGCGCAGCGGCTCATCGATCGGGTCGTGCGGCCGCCCGCGCCAATCGTCAAGGTGGTGCCGCCGCCGCCGGCGCCGTGGTATCGCCGCCCGTGGGTGTGGGGCATCGCGGGCGCCGCCGTGGCGACCGCCGTCCTCGTGCCGCTGCTGTCGGACACCGGGCCGAGCGACCGGTTCGACGTGGCGCCCGAGGTGCGACCGTGACCGGGGCGACCGGCGTCATCGCGCGCGCGGTGGCGGTCGCCGCGCTCGCCGCTACCGGCTGCGCCGACGGCGGTGGCGTGACGTTGCGGCCGGTCATCGAGCTGCCCCCCGCGACGTCGGACGCCTATCCGATGGCGGCGCTCGACCAGTGGACCCTGTCGATCGCCGAGCAGGGCGATCCGTCGCCGCTGAGCCTGCAGACGCGCGAGCCGCCGTCGCCGCCGACGCTCGCCGGCGTCCCGTTCGGCGACGATCTCGTCGTCCACCTCAGCGGCACGTCGGCCGGCGTCGAGATCGCCTACGGGCGCACGTGCGCGGTGTCCGTACCGGGCGACGTGCTCGAGCCGCACCTGTACTTCGCGCGCACGGTGAGCTGGGGGCCGGCGCCGCGCCCGGCTGCGGGCAATCGGCGGCGCGCGGGCGGCTATCAACGCCTCGACGGCGCGGCCGTGCTCGCCGGCGGGGCCGACGGCGCCACCGCGATCGAGGTGTTCGATCCGCGCGCGGGTGCGTTCTCGACGCTCGCGTCGCAGCTCGCGCCGCGCGACGGCGCCACTCTGTCGCCGCTGCTCGACGGCCGGGCTCTGATCGTCGGCGGTCGCGATCCCGACGGCGCGCTGGTTGCGCTCGCGGAGATCCTCGATGCCAAGAGCGACGCGATCGCCGCGCGCAGCGAGGGCGTTCCGGCCGTGTCGGAGCACGCGGCTGCCACCCTGGTCGACGGCTCGGTGATCGTGGCCGGCGGCGTCGGCCCCGCGGGAGTGACCGCGCAGGCGTGGGAGTTCGGCGTCGATGCGGCCGGCCAGATTGCCGCTCCACGGTTGCTGTTCGACGGGTTGGCGCTCGCGCGCGCCGGCCATACGATGACGCGTCTCGGCGACGATGTGGGCGCGGATGTGCTCGTCGTCGGCGGCCGCGACGCGTCGGGGGCGCCCGTCGGCCTCGCCGAACTGTATCGCCCGCTGTTCGAGTCGTTCGAAACGATCGAGGGGAGCGGCTCCACGATGATCGCGCCGCGCTGGGGCCATCGCGCCGTCCGCATGCCCGGGGGCTTCGTCCTGATTCTCGGCGGCGTCGACCCGGAGCCGGTGACTCAGCTCGAACTGTACGATCCGGGCCTGGGCACGTTCGTGGACGCCGGTCAGCTTCCCGAGGGGGCCGGCGTGACCGGGATGTCGGCGACGCCGCTGCCGGACGGTGGCGTGTTGATCGCCGGCGGGTTCGACGCGGCCGGACAGCGGACCGCGTCGGCGTTCGTCGCGCGCCTCGACGAGATCGACGGGCGGCTCGTGGTGGTCGGTACCGACTCGCTCGACGTGCCCCGCGCCGACCACACCGCCGTGCCGCTGTGCGACGGGACCATCCTCGTCGTCGGCGGCGCCGACGACCCCGACGCGCCGGCCGAGCGCTACAACCCGTCGAGCACCGGCCGCCGGTAGCGAAACGCTCGGGTGGTCTTCGATCGGACGACCCGGCGGTGCTCGAACTCTACCTGCGCGCGCTCGCGGGCTTCGGCTTGAGCCCGTATTTTTCGAGCTTGTAGATCAGCGCGCGGCGCGACAGGCCCAGCTTGCGCGCAGCGCGCGTCTGGTTGCCGCCGGTCGCCTCGAGCGCCGCGACGATCGCGGCGCGCTCGACGTCCGCGATTCGCTCGCGCACGTCGACGACCTCATGGGCGCCCGCGGTCGACGACCGCGCCAGCGGCGACGCCAACCCTTGTTCGCGTATGCGGTCGGGCAGGTGGTGTACCTCGATCACACCCGAGGTATTGAGGACGATCGCGCGCTCCATCGCGTTGCGCAGCTGGCGCACGTTGCCGGGCCAATGGTAGCTGCGCAACACGTCAGCCGCGTCGGGAGACAGCATCGGCGTCGGGACGCCGAGTTCACGCGCCGCCTGGCGCAGGAAATGCTCCGCGAGCGGCACAATCTCGCCGCGGCGATCGCGCAGCGGCGGCACGACGATGGTGAACGCCGATATGCGGAAGAACAGGTCCTCGCGAAATGCGCCGCGTTGCACTTCCGCCTCGAGGTCGCGATTGGTCGCGCACACGACGCGGACGTCGACGCCGATCTCGCTCGTGCCGCCGACGCGCGTAAAGCGATGCTCCTCGAGCACGCGCAGCAGCTTCGATTGCAGGCCGGGGCTGATCTCGCCAATCTCGTCGAGAAACAGCGTGCCGCCGTCGGCCGCCTCGAAATACCCGAGCTTGCGCCGGTCGGCGCCGGTGAACGCGCCCTTTTCGTGGCCGAACAGCTCGCTTTCGAGCAACGTCTCGGGAATCGACGCGCAGTTGAGGCGCACGAACGGCTTGTCGCGGCGCCGGCTGTGGCGGTGCAGCGCCTCGGCGACGACCTCCTTGCCGACGCCGGTCTCCCCGGTGATCAGCACCGTCATCGGCGTGTCGGCGACTTTGTTGACGATCTGATAGACCCGCTCCATCTGCGGATCGGCGACGATCACGTCCGCGTCGGTGCGCGCCGGCTCGTCTGGCGGCGAAGCGACCTCGCCGCGGTCGTCGGCGCGTGCGGCGCGCAGCGCGGCGCTCGCGCGCGACAACAACTCGCCGGGCGTCGTGCCGTGGGTCGGGAACACCGCGAGGCCGACGCGGCCGGTGATGTCGCCGTCGCCGCGGGCGTCGCGCGCGACGCGGCGCGCGGCGTCTTCCGCGGCGGCACTGTCGAGTTCGGGCAGCAAGATCGCGAACTCGTCCGGCCCATATTCGGCCAGTGTGTCCATCGGCCGAAGGTGCCGCGCGATGCGTTCGAGCGCCCCCTCTGCGCGCGGTTCGTCGCCGTCGAGGCGGACCATGACGAGGGCGAGCGTTCGTTGGTAGCGCATACCGCGATCGCACTCCGCGATGAGTCGCTCCTCGAGCGACGTCGTCGACCCGACCGGCGTCGTCCGGGCCATGTGCGTCGTGATCGACACGACAGCGGTCACCGGACCGACCGCGATCTCGTCGCCGGACGCGAGCCGTGTCGGCCCATCGATCAGCTTGCCGTTGACGCGCGTGCCGTTGCGGCTGCCGAGGTCTTCAATCGTGATGTCGCGGCCGCGCCGGTCGATGCGAGCGTGCTGCCGCGACACTCGGTCGCTGTCGATGTGAATCGTCGCGCTGCGAGATCGCCCGAACGTGACCTGGGCACCGTCCGGCAGGTCGACGAGGCGCGTGCGCGCGCCGGTGTCCTGGTCGTAGTAGACGACCAGCTGGGCGCGTTGACCGCTGGAGGGGGTATCCGTGTCGGCGGCGACGGTGGGGTCGGCGATCGTGTACAGGTCGTCGGGCATGGCATCGAGATGTGCGCTGTACGTTCGTTGCACAGTGTCCCAACATTGCGCACAGCGGAAAAGGGCTTTCGAAAGGATGTTCGCGGGCGGGACGGCTCGCGGTAGACTGACAGCATGAACTGTGCCCGCGTCGCTGCGGCGGTCGTCGCGCTCGCGATCGGGTGCGACCCGGGGCAGGTGTCGATGCCCGACGGCGGAATCGGCGACGCAGGTGGTGTGCCGTCGGACGCCGGCGATGGCGGCCACGCGGATGGCTCGGCGTTCGAGATCGAATGGCGCACCGCGCCCAAGGTGCCGGATAGCGCGGGTGGACCGTGGCGCCCGCAGTTTGAACTCGCACGTTTCGATCTGACGGACGTGCGCGTTGTCGGCGACGTCGGCGTGCTGGCGGCAGCGACCGTCGAGCTCGAGTTTTCCGACGACGACAAGCCGGCGACGCGTTTCGAGCCGGCCGCGCCGGGGCGCTACGCGACGGTGTTGGGGCGGATTGCGTACGTGGAAATTCGCGGGTCGCTCGACGTCGGCGGCGAACTCGGCGGCGAGCGCGTCGACTTCGTCATCGAGGACCGGCCGCCGCCGCAAGTTGGGCTCGCGCTCGCCCTGGGTGACGCGGAGGTCAAGCCGGGCGAGACGAAGCGCGTGCGCATTCGGTTCGATCTGCGCGCGCTCGTCGATGCGGTGGATTGGGACGCCGTCGACAACGAAGACGGCACACTCGAGCTGGAGTCCGACGGACCGCAAATCGAAGCGTTCCGCACGGCGCTCGCGGGTGCGATCCGACTCGAGTAGGCCGGCTGCGCTACGGCGTTTCGCCGAACAACTCGGCGAGGGCGGCGTCGAGGTTTGCGTTGTCCTCGGCGGGGACCGCGGCGACGCCATCCGGCGTGTGGACCACGACCACCGGCGCCTGGTCGCACCGGTCCATGCAGCCGCGCACGAGCACGTCGAACGCCGGCTGGCTCGCTTCGGTGCGCCGGTCGCGCGCGCGCAGCAGGTGCTCGATGCGGTCGAGCGCACCCCACTGCTGGCAGCCCGCGACGCAGCAGGAAAACGCGATGCCGTGTCGCCGCGCGATCGGCAGGTGTGGCGCGAGCGCGACGGCGGCGTAGACCATCGCGCGCGGCACGCCGCGCTCTTCGGCGAACTCCTCGAGCGCGTCGGGGGACAGTTCGTCGTCCACCGCGATGTCGTCGAGGTCCATCGCGAGGTTCATCAGAACGCGCATGTCCGCCGGCGCGTGCGTCGGCGGGCGCGCCGGGCCGCGCGGACCGAACCCGCCGCCGCCGGCCACCGGCAGGCTCATGCCCTCCCTCCGGCGCGGAACGCCGCGCGCCCGGGCCACCGCTGCTGGTCGTCGAGGTCGTCGGCGATGCGCAGCAGCTGGTTGTATTTGGCGATCCGATCGGAGCGCGACGCCGATCCGGTCTTGATCTGGCCGGCGTTGGTCGCGACCGCGAGGTCGGCGATGAACGCGTCTTCGGTCTCGCCGGAGCGGTGCGAGATGACCGCGGTGTACGCCGCGTGTTGCGCGGTGCGCACCGCGTCGAGCGTCTCGCTGAGCGTACCGATCTGGTTGACCTTGACCAGGATCGAGTTGGCGACCCCGGCGTCGATGCCGCGCGCGAGGCGCTCCGTATTGGTGACGAACAGGTCGTCACCGACGAGCTGGATGCGTCCGCCCAGCTCCTTCGTGAGCGCCTGCCACCCGTCCCAGTCGTCCTCGGCCAACCCGTCTTCGATCGACACGAGCGGGTACTTGGCGGTCCAGTCGGCGTACAGGCCGATCATGTCGGTCGCCGATCGCGCCTCGCCCTCGTAGCGGTACACGCGGGCGTCGGCGTCGTACAGCTCGGTGGCCGCCACATCCAACGCGAGCGCGACGTCCTCGCCCGGGCGATAGCCGGCCGCCTCGATCGCCTCGAGCAGGATGGCGAGCGCCTCGTCGGCGCTGCCCATCGACGGCGCGAACCCGCCCTCGTCGCCGACGGCGGTGACCTTGCCCCGCGCGCGCAGCAGCTTCTTGAGGTGGTGAAACACCTCGGCGCCGGCGCGCAGCGCCTCGGCGAAGCTCGGCCGGCCGGCGGGAACGATCATGAACTCCTGGACGTCGAGGTTGTTGTCGGCGTGCGCGCCGCCGTTGATGACGTTCATCAGCGGCACCGGCATCGTGAGCGAACCGGCGCCGCCGAGGTAGCGGTATAGCGGAAGCCCGTGCGCGTCGGCCGCCGCGCGCGCCGCCGCGAGCGACACGGCGAGGATCGCGTTGGCGCCCAGCCGGCTCTTGTTGGGCGTGCCGTCCAGTTCGATCAGCGCGTCGTCGACCGCGCGCTGCTCGGCGGCGTCGAGGCCGACGATCTCGGGGGCGATGCGGTCCACGATGTTCGCCACCGCCTGGCGCACGCCCTTGCCGAGGAAGCGCGCGGGGTCGCCGTCGCGCAGTTCGACGGCCTCGTGCTCGCCGGTGGAGGCCCCGGACGGCACCATCGCGCGGCCGTGGGCGCCCGACGCGAGCAGCACCTCCGCTTCGACGGTCGGGTTGCCCCGTGAATCCAACACTTCGCGGGCGTGTACGCTGACGATCTCAGTCATCGGGGCGCGTGTATCATACGCGCATCATGATGACCAGAGCCCTGGCGAGCCTCGGTCCGGCGGCAGTGGCATGTGCGCTGGCGTCCGCCTGCGCCGGCCGCGGGCGACCGGTGCAGCCGCCGACCGTGCCGCCGCCGGCCGCAGACGCCGTGGCCGCCGCGCGCGCGGTGGTCGAGCAGTACGAGCAGGGCTACGAGGTGCTCAGTGCCGAGGCGCTGAAGCCGCTTTACGCGCCCGGCGACGATGTGCTGGTGGTCGCGCAGGGGCGCGCGTGGCGCGGCGTTGCCGCGGTGGACGGCTACCTGCGCGATCTGTTCGCCCGTGCCGAGGCGGTGCGGCTCGACCTGTCCGACGTGCGCGTGCAGTCGCTCGGCGCCGACGCGGCCGAGGTGTCCGCCGCCGTGGTCCGCGAGATCCGCACGGGCGCGACGACGGCGATCGAGCGGGGGGTGCTCACCCTGACCTTGTCGCGAGTGGGCGACCGCTGGTTGATCCGCACCGAGCACTTCTCGTACGGTCGCTGAATGCGGCAGATCGGCGTCGGCCTGTTGGGCCTCGGCAACGTCGGCTCCGGCGTCGTGCGGCTCCTGGCCGAGAACGCCGAAGCGATCGAGGACCGCCTCGGTGCTCAGTTGGTGGTGCGGGCGATCGCCGTGCGCGCGCCCGACAAGCCGCGCGCGGTCGACGTCGACCCGGCGCTGGTGACCACCGACGCCGGCGCCGTCATCGACCGCGATGACGTCGACATCGTGTGCGAGCTGGTCGGCGGCGAGACCGATGCGCGCGACTATGTGCTGCGCGCGATCGACCGCGGCAAGCACGTCGTCACCGCGAACAAGGCGCTGTTGGCGGTGCACGGCGAGGAGGTGTTCACCGCCGCGGAGCGCCGTGGCGTCGACGTCTACTACGAGGCCGCCGTGTGCGCCGGCGTGCCGATCATCCGGGCGCTGCGCGAGGGGCTCGCGTCCGACCGCATCGAGTCCGTGTACGGCATCGTCAACGGCACGTCCAACTTCATCCTCACCCGGATGGCCGAGGAGGGCGCGCCGTTCGACGAAGTGGTGCGCGCCGCGCAGGAGGCTGGCTACGCCGAGGCGGACCCGTCGTTCGACGTCGACGGCATCGACGCCGCGCACAAGCTCGCGATCCTCACCATGCTGTGCTTCGGCACGAGCGTGGCGCTGTCGGACATCTACATCGAGGACATCCGGTCGCTGTCGCCGGTCGACTTCGCGTTCGCCGACCGGTTCGGCTACGTGATCAAGCCGCTCGCCATCGCGCGCGCACACGACGACGGGCTCGAGCTGCGCGTCCATCCGACGATGGTGCCCAAGAGCTGGCTGCTCGCGAGCGTGCCGGGCGCCAACAACGCGCTGTACGTGCGGTCGTACGCGCTCGGCCCGTCGATGTACTACGGGGCGGGCGCGGGCATGATGCCGACGGCGGTCGCGGCCGTATCCGATCTGATCGAGGTGAGCCGCAACGTGCTGGCGAACGCGGCGGGCCACCTGCCGCTGCGCAGCTACGCGCGCATGCCGAACCGGCCGGTGCGCGACATCGGCCGGCTCGACACGCCGTACTACATGCGGTTCGGAGTGCTCGACCGCCCGGGCGTGCTCGGCCAGCTCACCACCGTGCTCGGCGACCACCAGATCTCGATCGCGCAGGTCGTCCAGGAGGGGCCGCGCGAGCCGGAGCGGCCGGTGCGCGTCGTCGTGCTCACCCACGCGGCGCGCGAGAGCAACGTGCGCCACGCGCTCGCGCAGGTCGCCAAGCTCGCGTCGGTCGTCGAGCCGGCGCAGATCATCCGCATCGCGCAGTGACCGCGGAGCCGCCGTGATCTACCGCCAGCGCGTCATCTTCGGCGACACCGATCAGATGGGGGTCGTGTACTACGCGAACTACCTGCGCTACTTCGAGGCGGCGCGCGCCGCGTTCTTGCGCGCCAAGGGCGGCTCGCACCGCGACCTCGACGCGTGGGGGGTGGCCCTGCCGGTCGCCGAGGCGCACTGTAAGTACCACCGACCCGCCCGCTACGAAGACGTGCTCGAGGTGGACGCGCGGGTCACCGAGCTGCGCGGCGCGTCGCTGCGGTTCGACTACGCGATCCGGCGCGACGGCGAGCTGCTGGTCACCGGCTACACCGTCCACGCGTGCGTGGACGCCGGCGGCAGGCCGCGGCGCATCCCGGGGCCGCTGCGCGACCTGATCGGACCGGTGCCGAGCGAGTAGGGGCGGCCGGCGCCGGCCGGTTGATCGCCTCGAGGTCGCGTGGTTCACTCCGGGCCCATGGACGACCGCAACCTGGCTCTCGAGATGGCGCGCGTGACCGAGGCGGCGGCGCTGGCCGCGGCGCGCGAAATGGGGCGCGGCGACCGGCGGCACGCGGATCACGTGGCCGTCGAGGCGATGCGGCGCGCGTTCGACCGCATCGACATCCGCGGCACCGTCGTGATCGGGGAAGGCGAGCGCGACGAGGCGCCGATGCTGTACATCGGCGAGCAGGTCGGCGCCGGCTGGCACAACGGCAACGAGCGGTCGCCGCGCGTCGACATCGCCGTCGACCCGCTCGAAGGCACCAACCTGTGCGCGACCGGCGCGCCGGACGCGATCGCGGTCATCGCGCTGGCCGACGACGGCAAGTTCCTCAACGCGCCCGACACCTATATGGAAAAGATCGCGGTCGGCCCGGCCGCGCGCGGCGTGATCGACCTGCGCGAGAGCTGGACGTGGAACTTGCAGCGGATCGCGAAGGCGGTCGGCAAGGACGTCACCGATCTCACCGCGATCATCCTGGACCGCGACCGGCACAAGGAGCTGATCGCCGAGGTTCGCCAGGCGGGGGCGCGCATTCGGCTGATCGGCGACGGCGACGTGTCCGCGGCGATCGCGACGTGCAAGGAGGAGACCGGCATCGACGTGCTGTTCGGCACGGGCGGCGCGCCCGAGGGCGTCATCGCGGCCGCCGCGCTGCGCTGCGTCGGCGGCGACATGCAGGGCCGGCTGCGCTGGCGCAGCGACGAGGAAAAGCAGCGCGGGCTGGCGATGGGGATCCAGGACCCGGACAAGATCTACACGCTCGAGGAACTCGCCCAGGGCCACGTCATGTTTGCGGCGACCGGCGTGACCTCGGGCAGCTTCCTGTCGGGCGTGCGGTTCTTCGGCGGCGGCGCGCACACCGAGTCGGTCGTCATGCGGTCGAAGTCCGGCACGGTCCGGTGGATCAAGACGACCCATCGGTTCGAGTCGAAGCCGGCGTACGACTGGTTCAAGGCGCCCCGCTAACGCGGGGTCGCACGCCCGCGCGGGCGGCAGCCGCCGAGCGGACGCCCCGCTCCTCGCGGGCGGCGCGCGTCCGGCGTGCGCGCGGTCGGTGCCCGCCGGATTGTGACGTCCCGTACGGTCCGGGTGAGACATGTCCGTGTCGTGCGCACCTGCCGTGGCCGATGTGTGCACAACGTACGGAGCCGGGGCAGCGATTCCGTTTGCTTGCCGCTGGCACGCCTCGTGCCTTGGGAACGCGCATGACGATGAAAACGTGGATCCTGAGCGGGGTGTTCGCGGTCGCGGCCTCGGCCTGCGCGACCGAGGGCACCGTAGTCGACGGCAAGGCCAAGCACCTCGAGAGCTGTTTCTCCAACGGGCTCGCGATCGCGTGCGTGCCGACGGCCAGACCGATGATCGAGGGGATGGACCTCGACGGCGACGGCGTGCGGGAAGCGTTCGTCTGCGCCGACATGGAGTCGGACTCGGATTCGGCGGACGATGACGGGAGCGCCGGCGGCGGGGTGTCGGACTCCGACTCGACGTCGGATGCCGACACCTGCGTCGACGACTCGTCGTCCGACAGCACGTCGGACAGCGCGAGCGACTCGGACGGCGACTCGGACGGCGACCTCGACGGCGACTCCGATGTCGACAGCGACTCCGACTCCGACGGCGACGACGACGGCGTACCCGACGAGATCGACTGCGATTGCGGCGGCACCACACCTCCCGGCGACGATTCGCCCGCGGGCGACCCGGTTCCCTGAGCCTCGTGCGAATGCGGTCGGCGCTGGTGGCGACCACCATGGCGCTCGCGGCATGGGGCTGCGAGCGTGGAACGGCAAACGCAACCAATCCACCTGGTGACTCGGCAACTGTCGCCACCAGTGCCGACCAGCTGTTTTCACTCGACCGCATTGCGCGCTTCGACTTGACGCTCGACGAGCGCGCGATCGCGTCGCTCGAAGCCGCGCCCCGGCGCTACGTCGAGGGCGTATTTGCCTATGGCGGCGTCACGTACGAACGCGTCGCCGTCCGGCTCAAGGGGCATCGGGCGATGCAGTCGTTCGACGGCAAGCCCGCGTTCAAGATCCACTTCGGCAAGTGGCACAAGGGCCGCCGGTTTCTCGGCCTCAAGGCGCTCACGCTCAACAACATGGTCGAGGATCCGACCATGATGCGCGAGGTGATCGCCTACCGGTTGTTTCGCGAGGCCGGCGTGCCGGTGCCGCGTGCCGGCTACGCGACGCTCTACGTCAACGGCGAGTACTACGGGCTGTACGCGAACATCGAGACGGTCGACAAGCGGTTCGTCAAACACCACATCGGCGCCGGCCGCGCGCCGGTGTTCGAAGGCGAGTACGGCTGCGACCTGTACCCGGATGACGTGCCCGGTTTCGAGATCGAGGTCGGCGACGACCGCGATCGGGCCGCGCTGGCCGCGCTCGCCGCCGACCCGCTCGCCGGCATCGACCGCGAGCGGGTGCTGGCGTATCTGGCCACGAGCGCCGCGGTCGGCGATTTCGACGGCTATCGCCACGCGCACAACTACCGGGTCGTGCGCGATCCGGCCACGAAGCGGTGGGCGTTCATCCCGTGGGGACTCGACCGCACGTTCAAACAGCGGCTGTCGGTCTACGACAGCGGCGGGCTGGTCGCGAAGCTGTGCTTCGCGGACGCCGGTTGTCGCGCCGAGTACGCGCGGGCGGTGCGCGCGGTGGCCGAACGCATGGCCGCGGTCGACTGGGACGAGCAGGTGCGCCGGATCGCGGCGCGGATCGACACCGCCGTGATCTACGACCCGCGCAAGCCGTACAGCTTGCACGACACGCGGCGCGCGCGGGCGGCGCTGCGCGCGTACCTGCGCGAACGGCCGGCGGCGCTGCGCGCCGAGGTGGCGTGCATCGGGCCGGACGGCAGCGAGCGCGACGGCGACGGCGATGGTTTCGGTTGCACGGATTGCGACGACGCGCGCGCGGACGTCCATCCGGGCGCGCAAGAGCTGTGTGGCGACGGCGTCGACAACGACTGCAGCGGCGACGCGGACGACGCGCCGGCTTGCGGTTGCGACGCGGTCGAGGTCGAAGGCGCGCGGTTCGAACTGTGCGTGCATCGGCGCACGTGGGACGAGGCGGCCGCGTTCTGCGCGGCGCGCGGCGGCGCGCTCGCTCGCGTCGACAGCGACACGCAGGCGTGGCGGCTGTGGCGAAAGGCGCAGCGCCGCGCGAAGGCCAAGTGGTGGATCGGCTTGACCGATCGGGCCGAGGAGGGCGTGTTCGCGTGGGCCGATGGCTCGCCGGTGACGTTCACCGCGTGGAACGGCCGCGAGCCCGACAACGACGCGTGCAATCAGGACTGCGCCGCGATGGGCGAGCGGGCGCAGGGGCGGTGGCACGACACGCATTGCGCGTCGAGGCTGCCCTTCGTCTGCCGCCTGCCGTAGCGCGGCGGCGCGGTGCGGCCGCCACACGCGCGGTGCGTCGCGGTCCCATGTCGGACGGGGCCGCCGCGCCGGCACGGGGCCGCGTCGCCGCTGGCGCGTGCGGCCGCCCGTGCGTACACTGGCCAGCGGGTGCTGGATCTCGATCGGATGCTGGCCAAGTGCGTCGCGGAGCAGTGGCGCATCGACGACCTGGACTGGAGCGTGTCGCCGCGACCGCTGGCGCGAGACGACGAGATCGCGGTGGTGCAATACTTCACCGACATGGCCGCGATCGAGCGGCTGGCGAAGGCGCTGTTCGAGGAGCAGCGCCGCCGGGCGACCGATCCGACGCTCGCCAAGATCTTTTCGACGTTCGTGGTCGACGAGGAGCGGCACGCACAAGTGGCGGAACGGCTCGCGGCGCACTACGACGTGCATCGCTACCGCCGCTATCGGGTCAACCCTCACCTGGTGCGGTTCCGCCCACACTTTCTGCACGCGATCCGCCAGTTCTCCGCCGAGGTCGCGAACATCTACATCACGACCGGGGAGTTGCTGCTGGACGTCGCGTTGCTGCGGTCGCTGGACGACTACGTCGACGACGACATGTCGCGCCAGGCGATGCGGCTCATCAACCGCGACGAGTCGCGCCATATCGCCGTCGACTACCACATGGTCGAGTACTACGCGTCGCCCGCGTACCAGGAGTGGTTGCGAAAGCAACCAAAGAGGAGCATCCGCGCGCATGCGCGCGCGTGGTGGGCGTTCGCCAACATGCTCTACTACGCGGGGCCGTTCATCCAGGCGGTGCTCGTCGACCCGATGCGGCTCACCGATCCGAGCGGCCGCCGCATGCGAGAGGCGATCAAGCGCGCGCAGTTGCTCGGCAAGAAGCCCGACGTCGCGCGTCGGCCGTTCGTACGGTTCATGACCGGGCTGCAGCGGCTGTACGAAAATCCGCGGCTGCGACCGGCATTCGGTGCGCTCGCCGTTCGCATGGTCGGCCTGCCGCCGGAGGTGCTCGTGACGTTGCCGACGGACGAGGAGATCGCGCGGGCGGCGGCGATGAGCTACGACGATCTGGCGCGCGAGGCGCTCGCCGCCAAGTACGCCGACGCGACCGGGCCGTGACGTCGCGCGCTACGGCAGCGCAAAGTTGAGCTTGGTCGTCGCGCCCGGCCGGATGACCACGCGCCGCTTGACCGGCTTGCGTTCCGGGTTCTTGAACACGAGCGTGTGCGTACCCGCCGGCAGTCGCAGGTTGGCGAACGGGGTGGTGCCGAGCTTGCGGCCGCCGAGGTAGACGTCGGCCCACGGAGTCGTGCGGGCCGTGAGTCGGCCGGCGCGCGGAGGCCGGTTGCGCGTGCGCGCGCGAGGCGGTGGCGGCGCGGGCTTTTGTGCGAGTTGGACGTCGACGGTGCGGTGCTCGCCGGCGGCGAGGTCCACGTCGCGGGCGACGGGCAGGTGGCCGGCCAGGTCGATGGCGATGCGATGGCGGCCCGGCGCAACCGGCGCGGCGCGCACGGGCGTGACGCCGGGGAGGCGCTCGCCGTCGAGGCTGACCACGGCGCCCGGCGGTGTCGTGAGCACGGCGAGCGTCGCGGCGGTGGCGGCGTCGGCCGGCGGCGGCGCGGCGTCGGCCGGCGGCGCGGCGGCATCGAGCGACTGCGCGGCGGCCGGCGCGGTCGCGGTGGCGGCGGCGTCGGCGGGCATCGCGACGGCGGCCGGCGTGACGCGGCGCGGCGGCGACCGCCGGCTCCGGTCGGCGACCCCGAGCGCGACCGCGCCGGCCGCGACCGCGACCGCCGCGACGGCGGCGATCCGTGCGGGCCGGCGTCGTCGCGACGGTGGGGCGGACCGGCCTGCCGCCGGGGTGCGGTACAGCGCGGTCGGCGGCGCGGCGTCGTGCAGCGCGGTCGGCGGCGCGGCGTCGTGCAGCGCGGTCGGCGGCGCGGCGTCGTACAG
>RFGE01000063.1 GCA_003696105.1 Deltaproteobacteria bacterium
CGTCCGCGTAGTCGCCTGCGCCCGCGTCGCCGCCCGGCGCGCCGATGCCCAGGTCGTCGTCCGCGTAGTCGCCCGCGCCCGCGCCGCCGCCCGGCGCGCCGATGCCCAGGTCGTCGTCCGCGTAGTCGCCCGCGCCCGCGTCGCCGCCCGGCGCGTTGCCCGCCAAGCCGGCGCGCGCGCGCGCGCGGTCGAGCGCCGCCCCGAGCGCACCGCCACCGGCGCTCTCCTCGGCCAACGCGGATTGCGGCCGACCATCCCACGGAAACGGCTCCCACACGGGAAGGCCGGCCTGGTAGTTGACGAGCCCCTTCGACAGCGTCGGTACATACATGAACGCCAACAACCCCGCGATCGTGATCGCGAGCGTCGGCAACACCGCCTTCGACACCTGGCCGAACGGCTTTTTGAACACCGCCGCCGCGACGAATAGATTGGTCGCCACGGGCGGCATCAGATAGCCGATTTCCATGTTGACGACGAACACGACGCCGAAGTGCAGTGGGTCCATCCCGTAGTGCTCGACCGCAAGCGGTGCGAGCATCGGCGCGAAAATCAGTGTCGCGCTGATCGAATCCATCAGCGCGCCGAGCACGATGAGCACGACGTTGACCAGCAGCAGAAACCCGACCGGGCCGAGCTGCCAGCGCTCGATCAACGCCTTGAGCGCCTGATCCACCCGGATCAGCGCGAGGAAATCGTTGAGGCCGAACGCGAGCCCGATGATCAGGATCAGCATGCCGATCAGCTTGCCCGCCTCCGCGAGCGCGTCGATCACGCCGCGCACGTCCAGCTCGCGGTAGATGCCCATCGTGACGACGAGCGCGTAAACGACCGCGACGGCACCTGCCTTCGACGGCGTATACAAGCCATAGTAGATGCCGCCAAGCACGACCAAGGGCAGCAGCAGCGCCCATACGCCATCGACGCACGCCTGCCAGAACGCCCTCCAGCGGAACGGGTGCCGCTCGCCGCGAACGCCGCGCCCCACCCAGATCGAGTAGACGGCCAGCGCCCCGGCGATGAGCACGGCGGGCACCAACCCGGCGATGAACAGCTGGCTCGGATCGACGTTGCCATGCGGCAGAGCGCTCACCGAGATGGCGTAGATCAACATCGAGATCGCCGGCGGCACGAGGCAGCCGAGCGAACCGGCCGTCATGACGATGCCGAGCGAGAAGTTCTCCGGATACTTTTGTTCGAGCATCGCCGGCACCATGATCGAACCGACCGCGATCAGCGTCACCGGCGACGATCCGGAGATCGCCGCGAAGAACATGCACGCCGCCACCGAGGCGACGCCGAGCCCACCGGGCAACCACCCGAGCCCCTCCTTCATCACGCGCACGAGCCGTTCGGCGAGTCCCCCGCGGGTCATGATCGCGCCGGCGGCCATGAACAGCGGAATCGCGAGAAACTCTCCCTTGGTTACGAGGCCCTCCATCGGTGCGATCAACTGCGTGAGCGACGTAAAGCCGTCGATCGCGTCCGTGTACACCGAGTAGGCGACCGTCGTGACCACCGCGACGATCACGAACAGCGGCGCTCCGATCAGCGCGAGCGCGAGCAATACCAGCGCGACGATCACGTCGGCACCTGCTCCTTCGGCGCCTCGTCGGTGCGCGTCGCGATCGTATAGGTCTGCGCCAGCAGGCGCACGGCCATCGCGGCGAACACGTACGGGAACACGAGGTAGACCGCCCACAGCGGAACCCAATCGAGCGTCTGCAGCGTGCTGCCGTGGCCGCCTGCGCTCTTCCACGCGGCGTAGTGCTCGCGTATCGAGTGGATCGACAACGCAAGCAGCGCAAGACAACAGGCCGACGTGATCGCGTGGGCGATCGCCTTGACCACGTGCAGCACGCCGCGCGGCCAGATCTTCTCGCCGAACTCGAGCGACAGGTGCGCCTTTTCGTAGGTCGCCATCGACGCGCCGAGGAACGCCACCCACAGCATCAGCCCGAGCGCCGCCTCGCCGGCCCAGACGAACCCGCCGGGCAAATTGCGCAGATAGATTTCGATCACGCCCGCGATCGCGGCAGTGAGCGCCGCCGCAATCGCCGCGTTCGCTGCCCGCGACCGCCGATGCTCGCCGTCGCGTACGACGCGGGTCTCGAGCGCGAGCCACACGAACGCGAACAGGCCGGCGACATCCCCCCAACCGCGGTCGGTCCCGAACACGTCGCGGATCACGGACGCGAACACGAGCAGCCCCATCGCGAGGAACATCACGCCACACAGGAGCTGCTCGGCGCGAAACCAGGCGCGGTCGAGCCGGCGGATCAGCGGGAAACTGGGCTGTGCGCCACGTTCCGTCGGTTCGCGCACGCGCAGACGATACTACGGCGCCTTCCGTTTGCGGTAGGTTGCTAACCCGTTCTCGAGCAAGTCGAGCACGCGCACGGCGGACGGGCTCTGCTGTTTGCGAAACGCATCGCGCACGCGGGCGGTCGCCCGCTCGAACGCCGCCCGCTGCGCGGGCGACAGCCGGTGGACCTGAATTCCCTCGCTCCGCAGGATCTCGATCAGATCCGGATTCAGCGCGCGAATCAGCTTGCGGCCGCGCCGCACGATCTTGCGCCCCTCGTCGATGAGGATCGCCTGCAGGTCGGCCGGTAGCCCGTCGAACCACTCGCGATTGAACGCGATCGCGGCGGGCTGGTAGATGTGCGCCGACAGCGTCACGTGTTTGATCGACTTGTGCCAGCTCGCTGCGATCGCGAACAGCAACGCCTGGTCGAAGCCGTCCACCGCCCCGGTCTGCAGCGCCGTGAGGACCTCGGTCGTCGGAATGGCTTGCGGTGCCGCGTCGAGCGCTTTCCACATTTCGATGTGGACGAAGCTCTCCTGCGACCGCATCTTGCGGCCCTTCAGGTCCTCCGGCTTCAGGATCGGCCCCCAGTTCGAGCCGAAGTGGCGAAAGCCGTTTTCGCTCCAAAACGCGAGCACCAGGCCCCGGTCGCGAAACAGCTTCTCCATCGGCGCCAGCAGCAGGTTGTCGAGCGCGTAGTCCGCCTCCCCGAAGCCGCGAAACATGAACGGAATCTCGACGACGTTGAGCTCCGGGACGAGGGACGCGAGCGCGCCGGTCGACGCGCCGACGCCCTGGATGTGGCCGCTTTTCACTTTGCGGACGGCGGCGATCTCGTCGCCGAGCGTGCCGCCGAGATAGACCTTCACCTTGAGTCGACCGCCGCTGGCCTTCTCGACGTTGCGCTTGTACAGCTTCAGCAGATCCGCCCACGGCGTGCCCTCCGGCGCGACCGTGGCGATCTTCAGGGTGTGCTGCGGGCCGGCGTGCGCGGCCGGCGCCCCCGCGGCCGCGACCGCTGCCCCCACGAGTGCCCACAAGTACCGGACCATCCGTATCTCCTGTTTGCTCAGTCCCGACGAACTCGGACCTGCCGGACGGTAAGCGAGCCGACAGGCCGGGGTCAATCGCCTTTCTGTCGACCGCCGCGCCGCCCGGCGCATTCACCGCGGCCCGAGCAATTTCTGGTGCGCCGTGCGAGAAATGCCAACGGTTCTAACGGTATCCTTACGGTGCCCGGACTCGCCATGTCGAGCACGCAACCCACGGTGAAGCTGAAGGCCGCCGAGATCACCGACGTCGGCGTGGTCCGCGATCACAACGAGGACAGCGGCTACGTCGACCCGCAACTCGAGTACTTCATCGTCGCCGACGGCATGGGCGGCCACGCCGCAGGGGAAGTGGCCAGCGCGATGGCGGTCGAGCAGGTGAGCGCCGCGCTGTCTGCCCACCGAGACCTGCTCAGCGCCTTCGCCGCCCACCCGACCGACGAAGATCGTCGCAAGGTGGTGGCGCTCCTCGAAGACGCGGTGCGCGCCGCCCATCAGGCCGTATTCTCGCGCGGGATCAAGGAAGCGGACAAACAGGGGATGGGAACCACCCTCGACGTCCTGCTCGTGTCCGGCTGCGAAGCGTTCATCGCCCACGTCGGCGACAGCCGGACGTACCTGCTCCGGGACGGGAAGGCGTCGCAGATCACTACCGATCACACGGTCGCCGAAGTGCTCGTCATCGAGGGGAAGCTGTCGGTCGAGGAGGCGCAGGCGTCGCCGCTGCGCACCATCCTCGTCAATGCGATCGGCGTATCGCCCGACGTCGGCGTCGAAATCTCTCACGTCAAGCTCCGCACCGGCGATCGGCTGCTGCTTTGCTCCGACGGGCTGCACGACTACTTTCCGTCCGACGTCGAACTGGCGTCCTACCTGCAAGAGGACGACATCCACACCGCGCTGGAGAAGTTGGTCGACACCGCGAAGCAACGGGGTGGCCACGACAACATCACCGGCATCCTCGTCGAGGTGATCGAGTGCCGGCCGGCATCCGGCGCCGAAGTCATCGACGCCGGGTTGTCCGATGGGGTTCCGCGCGAGATCGGATCGGCGGAGACCATGCCGGTCGACGCGAGCGGGGCGACGCCGACCGCGCCGGAGGCACAGGACGCCGGGTCGGCTGCAGGCGCAGGCGCCGAATCCGCGGGGGCCAGCGGCGAGTCCGCGGAGGACGGCGCCGAATCCGCGGAGGAAGGCGCCGACTCCGCGCGCGCAGGCGCCGAGTCCGCGGAGGACGGCGCCGACTCGGCGCGCGCAGACGCCGAATCCGCGGAGGCGGGCGATGCCGCACCCGCGGCGGACGCCAGCTCCGACGCCGAACCCGAGGCCCCTTCCCGCAAGCGGCGCCGCGGTCGCAAGAGCCGGCAGACGCTGCCGCTCGGCGCCAAAGCGCTCGATCCGGCCGGCGGCCCGGCCGGTGACGACGCGGACGGCGCCGCGCCGGACGACGACGCCGTCCGCAAGACCGAACCGATGGCGACAGTCGCCCCCGACGCGGATCCGGATTGACGGGAGCCCCGCTGGCGCGAATCGCTCTGCCGGGGGCGGTGGCCGCGCGGTCCGGCACTCCACGCGCCCCCCACCGGACGCGCCGTCACGGCGCGTCGCGCCGAGACGCCGGCTGCAACCGCCGGACGGGCGTATCGGCGCGGATGTCGATCACGCCGGTACGCGCCGCCGGCGCGATCGGCTCTGCCAGCGCGACCACGTCGCCTCGCCGGACGCTGGCGATGTCCCGGTTGCTCTCGGAACGATGTCGCCGCAACAAGCGCAAACGCACGCGCCCGGCGTCACCACAGCCGTCGACCTCCAGCTTGCCCTTCGGCCGGTTCAGCTGTGACACGACGCGCAGCAGCAGAGTGCCGGCCGACGCGGGGACGAGTGGATCGGTTCGCTTGCGCAGCGTGAGGTACGAAAACTTGAGTCCGCGCTCGCGCAAGCCGGTCGCGGCCGCGAGCTGTGCGGCGCGCGGCGGCAGCTGTACCGGACGATCCTCGTGGCACCAATCGCGGTCGTCGGCCAACATCGGACACGGGGCGACAGACCGGATGCACGGCGCGAACACGTGTGCGGCCCCCGCGTCGACCACCGCGTCGCGCAAGCGGTGCAGATCGCGCGCCGTCTGCCGCAGCGCCGGCTCCACGATGACGACCGCGCCGTCGTCGGCGACGGACTCCAGGAGGTTTCGCGCCAGCTCGTACCGCCGTTCTGGGAGCACCTCGTTGAACACCGCCCCCGCGACCACGAGATCGAACGGCTCGTCGCCCCAGCGCGGCTCGTCCGCATCGCGGGGCACCAGCGCGATGTCGCCGTCGCACACTCGTTCGAACGCCGCACGCATCACCTCCAGCGCCTCCGCGTCGCGGTCGACGGCGACGACATCGAGCGGCGCGCCCAACTCGGCGAACGCACCAAAGGTCATCGCACCGGTCCCGGCGCCGACGTCGAGCACGCGCAGCGGCCGCCGCGCGGGGACGAGCCCGCGCCCGCGCAGCTCCGCCAGCGGAATGCGCACCTTGGCCGCGTCGGCGACCGCGAAAAACACCGCGCGCGCGGCGAGATCGGCCGCACCGCCCAGGCCGGCGATGCGCTCGCGCTCGCGCGTATACGCGATCGACCGCGCGCGAATCGCCGCGACCAGCGCCGAGCGCGGCACCCGCGGAGCGGCGGCCCACAGCGCGTCCTCGATCGCCGCAGGTAGAGTCCACACGTCGAGCCTCCGTCACCGGCGCGTGACCCGCGTCCACCGTGCGGGTGCGGCGCACTGCAGACCCGGAAGCGGGGCCGGGGCGTTCCCCGCACCGCCCGCACGCGCAGTCATCGCGGCCCTCCCTCGAGCGCGATGACGACGCGGCTTTCCGCCGGCACGTCCGCCCGCGCCACGGCGGTGTGGTCCGGGCCGCCGGGCGCCGCCGGCGGGAACCACACGCGGAGTTCGTAGCGACCGGGCGGCAAGCCGTCGAGCCGTGCGGTGCCCGCGGCGTCGGTGATCGCCGTCCACGCATGCGCCGCCACCGCGACGTAGACGACATCATCCGGGTCCGCTTCGGTCCACAGCGCGGCGATCCCTTCGCGCGGCAGCGGCACGTCGATGCGCCGGCCCGCGATCGGCAGCGGCGCGACCACCGCCGCGCCTCCGCCGGCGTATCTCACGTGCACGACATGGCGGCGGTCGTCGTCGTTGATCACGGCCACCGCGCCGCCCGCGGGCACGAGCGCAACCCGCGGCGACAGCGTGCAGTCTCGCACCGCGACCGCGGCGGGCGGCGCCGGCGGCGCCGGCGGCGCGGGTGCCGGACCGGCTGCGGTCACCACCGCACCGGCAACCCCGACCGTGCGCTCGCGAGCGTGTCGGTCGGCGATGACCGCTTCCGGCGCGACCGGCAGCGGTGCGGGGCGCGGCGCTCCGCACGCATTGACGCCCGGCGACCGCAACATCTCCGCAGAGGGCCGCGGCCATACGACCTGGACTTCGACAGCGCCCGGCGGCGCCGTCCGCGCCGGATCGGCGCCTCGCTCCGCAGCCGGCGCACGCGAGACCGCCGCGTCCGCCGGTGCGACGGCCGGGCGCGCCGGCGCCGGACCTCCGGCCGCACACGCCGCGGCGATCGCGGCACACGCCGCGACGCCGACGTGCGCGAGCACGCGGCGCGCGACCCTCGACGCATCGGCCACGCAGGCGTTGACCGCGACGCCGTGATAGCTCGCACCGGCGAGCACGACGCCGGCCGGCTCGCACACGCGCTCGGCCGCCGTCACGCGGTCGAGGTGCCCAATCGTGTATTGAGCGATCGCGCGGCGGTGGCGGAACACCGCACGGTGTGTCGGCGCCGCGGCGATGCCGAGCGCGCGGCCGACGTCGCCACGCGCCGCGGCGATGAGGTCGTCGTCGTCCAGGTCGACCGCGGCCGGATCGCGTACGCCGCCGTACACGCAGCGCAGCAGCACGCAGTCGTCGGGGGCGCGGCCCGACCAGATGCTGCTCTCGAACACGACGCCGAGCGCGCGGATCGGCTCGCCGTCGACGACGAGAAAGCCGAACCCGTCGAGCGGGTGCGGCACGTCGCCGCGGCGGTATCCGAGGTAGGCGACCGCGACCGGAGCGAACTCGATCCCCCGCAGCGGCCGCACCGCGTCCGGCAGCGCCCCCGCAACCAGCTCTGCCGCCACCGGCGCAGCGACCGCGAGCACGACCGCGTCGAACGGCTGCGCGGCCGCCTTGCCCAACCGTTGCCCGCGCAACCGCAATCGACCATTCTTGAGCCGGTCGACCCGGTCGACCGACGCGCCCGTGCGCAGCGCGTCGCCGACCTCTGCCGCGACCGCGTCGACCAGCGCGCCGGCGCCGCCCAACGGCGCGCACAGCCGGCCCGATCGCCGGGGTTGGCCGGACCGCCGCCTCTGCCGTGCGGTGGCGATCATGCCGCGGACCAGCCCGCCGCGTTCCTCCAGCGCGGCGATCTTCGGGAACGCCGCGCGCAGGCTCAACCGCTCCGCATCGCCCGCGAATACGCCGGTCACCATCGGCCCGACGGCCACCTTGGCGATCTCCGGCCCGAGCCGTCGGCGCGCGAACGCCGCGACCGATTCGTCGCCGATGCGCAACGGCCTGCGCAGCGGCTCGGCCGCCGCGTACAGTTTGCCGCGCCACGACACCAGGTCCGTGCGCAACGCCTCCCACGGACTGGCCGGCACCGGCCGCAGCCGACCTCGATAGAACACCCACCGCCGCTTCGCCGCCGGTGACGCCGGCTCCACCGGTACCCCCAGCTCCTCGCACAGCGGCACCGCGCCGTCGGCCACGTTGTCGAGGAAGCCGTTGGCGGCGCGCTCGTGCAGATATCCTTCGTCGCGTACGGACCGGATCACGCCACCGGGCCGGTCGGCCGCGTCGAACACCGCGACATCGACGCGGCCCGTGTGCAGCAGCGCCCGCGCTGCGGCGAGGCCGCCGATGCCGGCTCCGACGACCGCTACTCGAGGCCGACCGGTCATCGCCGCGACAGTTCCTTGACCGCCTCGACCATCACCCGCACGCGCTCGGGATCGGTCTGCGGCAGCACACCGTGGCCGAGATTGAACACGTGGCCCGGCTCCGATCCCGCCGCCTCCAGCACCTCGCGGACGCGCTCGCGCAGTTCGTCCGGCGGCAGAAACAGGCACGTCGGATCCAGGTTGCCCTGCACCGCGACGCCCGGCCCCACGCGCCGCCGCGCCTCGGCCAGATCGACGCGCCAGTCGATCCCGAGGACGTCCGCGCCGCTGTCGGCGTACACGTCCAGATACGGCGCGCAGCCGTTGACGAAGTAGATGATCGGCACCGGCGACTCCGACCAGGTCCTCGACGCCCGCAACCGGTCGAACGTGTCGCGCGCATAGCGCAGCGCGAATTCGCGGAAATCGCGCGGCGACAGGATCCCTGCCCAACTGTCGAACAACTGAATCGCCTGGGCGCCGGCGGCCACCTGGGCCTCCAAATACAGCGCGCAGCACTCGGCGAGCTTGCCGAGCAGCGCGTGCGCAGCGTCTCGCTGCTGATACAACAGCGCCTTCAGGTTCGGATAGCTCTTTGAACCCCCCCCTTCGACCGCGTAGGTCGCCAGCGTAAACGGCGCCCCGGCGAATCCGATGAGTGGCACGCGGCCCGCGAGCGCCTTGCGAATCTTGCGCACCGCCTCGAACACGAACGGCATCGACGCCTCGGGATCGGGCACGACGAGGCGATCGATCGCGGCGCGGTCGCGCACCGGCGCCGGCAACACCGGTGCCGGCGTGAACGCGAGCTCCATCCCCATCGCCTCGAGCGGAATCAGGATGTCGCTAAACAGGATCGCGGCGTCGAAGCCGAACTCGTCGATCGGCTGCAGCGTCACCTCGCACGCGAGGTCGGGCGACTTGCACAGCTCGATGAAGCTCACGCGCTCGCGCACCGCGCGGTATTGCGGCAGATACCGGCCCGCCTGACGCATCATCCACACCGGCGTACGCTCGACCGGCTCGCGCCGGCAAGCGCGCAAGAACAGGGAGTCGTTCGACATCTCGGGGGGAGAGTAAAGGCAGATGCCGGCGGCCGCCAGCGGTCGCGGCGGCGCACGGCCCGCGCGGAGCGCGACGCGATTCCCGTCGGACGGCGCTGCGGCTGCCCGCTGCGTGCGATCGTACCGCACGCCGGCGGCCTGCGGCCGCGATGGTGTACATTGCGCGACGATGACCTCGTTCGCTTTCGGCCCGCAACGCTCCATCGACGGTCCCCGCGCGGCGCTTGTCGCCGGCGTCATCGGCATCGCGCTCGCCGCGGTCCCGGCCGGCTGCGGAGACGGCGGAGGCGGCGGAGCCGGCGGTCCGCCGGCCGGCCCGTACGACGACCTGTCGCTGACCCGCGACCTGCAGATCGACGGCTTCGACGGCACCGCGCACGTCGCCCGCGATCGGTTCGGCGTCGCGCACGTGTACGCCGAATCGATCCGCGACCTGTATTTCGCGACCGGCTACGTAATGGCACACGATCGCCTGCCGCAGATGGACATCCTGCGGCGGTTCGGCGCGGGCACCGTGGCCGAACTGTTCGGCATCGACGACGACGCCCTCGAGTCCGACTTCGAGATGCGCATGCACCGATTCCGGCCCCTGTCGGAAATGGCGTGGGCCGAATTGCAGGCGTCGACCGATCCGCGCGACCGCGACATCGTCGAGGCGCTCACGGCGTTCGCCGACGGCGTCAACGCCTACAACGCGGACGTCCTCGCCGGCGTATGGCAACTCGACGACCGGATTCTCGCCGTATTCGACCCGGAGCGGTTCGCGCCGTGGTCGCCGGTCGACAGCCTCGTGCTCGGCAAGTTCCAGGCGTTCGCCCTGTCGTACACGGCGGATTTCGTGCTCGACGCCACCGACGTCTACCAGACCGCACGCGACGTGTTCGACGGCGCCGACCCGGCCACGGCCCCCGATCTCGCCGCCCGCGCCGGCTTCGCGGCCGACCTGCTGCGGTTCATTCCGATCGATCGAGTGTCGACCATCGACGGCTTCCCCAACGTCGACCGCGACACGGGGTCGCGGTCCAACTCGATCGGCGCCAGCCGGCGCGGCTCCGCCGCGGGCCGGTTGCTGCGCCGCGCGCTCGCGGCGACCGCCGACCTGCCCGCTCCCCGCCGGGCGACCCGGCCGCGCGTTCCGCGCGCGCTGCTTCGCGCGGCGAGCCGCACGCACCGGCCGGCCAAACACTTCGGCCCGAACGGGCTGCCAGACGGGCTGCTCGTTCCGCACTCCGGTTCCAACAACTGGGTAGTCGGCCCCGATCACGCCGCCGGCTCGGCACTTCTCGCGGGCGACCCGCACCTGAGCCTGCCGAACCCGTCCGTGTTCTACCCGATCCACATGGTCATTCCCGGCGTGCTCGACGTCGAGGGCGGCACGTTCCCCGGCATCCCGGGCGTCCTTCACGGCACCAACGGCAAGGTCGCATGGGCGTCCACCGTCGTGTTTCACGACGTCAACGACGTCTACCTCGAACAGATCGAACCCTGCGACGACGGGCCCGGCGACTGCGTTCGGTTCAACGGCGATCAGGTGCCGATCGAGACGTGGACCGAGACGTTCCGCATCGGCTCGCTGGGGACCATCTTCGATACGGTCACGGTCGACTACGAGCGCGTGCCGCACCACGGCCCGATTTTGCCAACGATCGGTGACCGCACGGTCATTCCGCGCGACACCGACCAGGCGCTGTCGGTCCGCTACACGGGCCACGACGTCACCTTCGAGATCCGATTCTTGTGGGATCTCAACCGCGCCGACACGGTCGCCGACGCCTTCTCGGCGCTCACCGAGTTCCGATACGGCGGACAAAACTGGGTGTTCATCGACGCGGACGGCAACATCGGCTGGTCGACACACGCGGACGTGCCGTTGCGCGATCCGAACGCATACACGTGGAACGCCGACGACGCCCCCGATGGACTCGCGCCGTTCTTCGTGCTGCCCGGCGATGGCGCGGCCGAGTGGCAGGGCATGATGGACCCGCGCTATCTGCCCCACGCCTACAATCCGCCGGCCGGTTATCTCGTCACCGCCAACTCGGATCCGGTGGGCGCCACCTTCGACGGCGACCCGTTCAACCAACCGATCGTCGACGGTCGCCCCCTGTACCTGAGTGCCTTCTACGCGCCCGGCCTGCGCACGGGCCGCATCGACCGCCTGCTGCGCCAGCGGATCGACGCCGGCACTGCGATGACTGCCGAGGACATGGCCGCGATTCAAACGGACAGCGACTCGACGCTTGGCGCCCGGTTCCAGCCGCTGCTCGCGACCGCGGCCGCCGCGGTCGACGGCGGAGACGCGGGTGTGACGGCGTGGCTAGCCACGCTCCCGGCCGACCGCGTCTCGCGCTTGCGCGACGCGGCCGCACGCCTCGAGGCGTGGACGCTGCGCACCGTGCCGGCCGTCACCGGAACGCCGCCGCAGGCCGACATCGACGACAGCGTGGCGACGACGATCTTCAACGTCTGGGGCCACTTCTTCGTCGGCGCGGCGCTCGGCGACGAGGTCGCGCGCCTCGATTGGGACATCTACAAGATCAACGAGAACCTGACGATCCGCGTGGCGCTGGCGCTGCTCGAAGAGCCCGACACGTTCCGCAGCGGGCTGGCCGCGGAGACGGGCCAGCCGGTACTGTGCGACGACCTCGACACCCCCGAGGTCGAAAGCTGCACGCTGATCGCGCTGCAGTCGCTCGACCGTGCGCTCGAGTGGCTCAGGGGAACGGATGCGTTCGACGGAGCACCGATGGACTCCTGGCGGTGGGGCGCGCTTCACACGCTCACCCTCGAACCGCTGTTTCCGAACAACGAGTTGAATATCCCGCCGCCGAACGACCCCGACCCGGCGCTGCGCCGCGGCTACCCGCGCGCCGGCGACAACTTCGTGATCAACCGGGCCGACTGCACGTGGACCGACTTGGACTTTCGCCAAGACGGCGCCGGTCCGGCGCAGCGCATGATCGCGGACGCGACCGGCGGATCGATCCGAATCCGGCTCGCCGTGCCGGGCGGCACGATCTACGATCCGACCAGCCCGCACTTTCGCGACCTGATGGACACCTACTACATTCCAAACGCATATTTCTCCGTCCCGTTCGCGACGGACGAAATCGTGCAGGAGGGCGAACAGCGGTGGGTGATCCGGGGCCGGTGAACGTCGCGCGCATCGTCGCGATCGCACCGGCCGACGACGCGGCCGCAGCGCGCCTGGCTGAGTTGCTCGCGCCGGCCGACATCGCCGTCGTCCGCCAGCCGGATGCCGGCGAGGCGTGCGCCGCGCTCGTGATGGACGGCGACGAAGCGACCTGCGTCGCGGTGGTCGCGACTGACCTCGACGCAATCCGCCACGTCCGCGATACGCTGCCGGACATGCCACCGGTCGCCGTCGGGCGCTCGCCGGCGGCGGCGGACGTCGTGGCGGCCTTTCGCGCCGGCGCGTTCGACCTGATCGACGTGGCCGCCGACAGCCAAGCCGCCGTACTCGCCACGTTCGACCGCGTACTGGCAGAGGCGCACCGCCGCGCCGATCGGCGCCGCCGGCTCGCGGCGATGCGGGCAATTGTCGAAGACTTCTTGCGCGTGCTGGTAAAGGCGGAGCGGCGCTCGCTCGACCTGGAACAGCGGATCGCGGGCGGGCCGGAACCGGACATCGACCCGGACCGGCCGCCGCGGGTCCTGGTCGTCGACGACGACCCGGACGTCGTCGACATGCTCGTGCACGTGCTCGCGACCGAGGGCATCGACGCGCGCTCGGCCGGAGCCGGCGCGCCGGCAATCGAGCAGGTCGCGCAGGCGCGCACTGCAGGCGAGGCGGTCGACTTGCTGCTCATCGACAAGAACCTGCCGGACATCGACGGCCTGCGCGTGATCGGGCGTTGCCGCGACATCGACCCGCACCTCACCGCGATGATCATGACTGGCTTCGCGTCGACGGAGAGCGCGATTGACGCGGCGGACCTCGGCGTCGCGGGCTACGTGCTCAAGCCGTTCGACGACATCGCCTCCCTCGTGCGACGCGTTCGCGAAGTGGCCGACCGCGCGCTCGCCGAGCGGCGCGAGCGCCGCTATCTCGCCCGCATCAAAGAGCGCCACTCCGAATTCCTACTGCGCTACCGCCAGCTGGCGGCGCAGTTCGACAAGCTCGCGTAGCCGCGTCAGCCGCCGAACCGGACGACGACGAGCGCCAGGTCGTCTTCGACACCGCCGGCGCGCGCGAGCCGGTCCACGTCCGACACGATCCGATCGCGAAGGCCGCGCGCCGACATCCCGGCCGACGTCGCGAGCAGCTTCTGCAGGCGGCGATCGCCAAACGGCTTGCCATCCTCGCCGCGCACGTCGACGAGTCCGTCCGTGAAAAACACGACCAGGTCGCCCGGCACGAGCGCCATCTCCTGAGTCGGATAGCGACTCTGCAGTTCATCCCCGAGCACCGGCCCCGCGCCGTGGAACACGCTGAGCGTGCCTTGTGTGCCCACGCGGTAGGGGAACGGGTGGCCGGCGTTCGCGTACCTCGCGGTACGCTCGCGCGGGTCGATCAGCGCCGCGAATGCGGTCATGTGCGCCGGCTTGTCCGGCCGCCACAGCGCCCGGTTGAGCGCGCCGAGGAGCGACGCCGGTTCCACCTGATCGCCGTGCGCCTCCACGATCGCGTCGCAGCAGCTCTTGACGACCGCCGAGACCATCGAGCCGGCCAGGCCGGCGCCGGTCGCATCGCCGATGACGACCAGCGCGCGCGCGCCGACCGGGTACACCGACCAGAAGTCGCTGCCGGCCTCCCCCGCGGCGCGAAAGTACCCGGCCCAGGTAACGTCGCCGTGCGCCCCCTCGGACTGCGGCGGCACGAGCGCCGCCTGAACGGCCGCCGCGAGGTCCACCTCGCGCGCGAGGCTGATGACGTGACTCGCCTCGCGGTGCAGCCGCACGTTGGCGCACGCCGCCGTCGCCAACAGGCGAAAGTCGTCGAGCGCGGCACGCTCGGCCACATTCGGACGGCGGCCGAGCGCCAGCCCGAGCGCCGCCAGCAGATGGCCGCGGTGCACCAACGGCACGACGAGGTCGACGCCGTATGCGTCCATGAGCTGCGCCAGCGGACCGCGCATCGCGCCGAACCGCGCCGCGCCGAGGTCGCCGCGCGCGGCCACCACCGGATTGTGGCGGAACCAGCCGAACACGCCGCTGAGCGCCACCGGCACCGCAGTCGGCTCTTGCCCCTCGGCGTAGGCGTCCCAGCCGTCGCTGGTCACCGCGTGGACGAACGCGACCGCGCGCGGCGCGCCGAACTGCTGGCGCGCGGTGTCGGCCGCGGCCGCGAGCACCCGCTCGATGCTGTCGAGTTCGAGCGACTGCTCGGCGAATGCGGCCAGCGCGCGCGCCGCGCCGCCGCGCGCACCGCCGGCGGGCCGGACGAACGCGAACAGCGCAACCCAGGCGAGCGCCGCGCCGGCGGCCAGCACCGCACCGACGATCACGCGCGGCCTCCTTCGTCGGTCGGGCCGAACTCCGCCGCACACACGGTCACGTCGTCGTCGAGCGCATTCCCGCCGGTGTAGCGGTCGATCTCCGCCATCAGCAGTTCGGGGATTCGCGTGGCTCGCTCGTGCGCCATCGCCTGAATCGCCGCGCGCAGGCGTCGCTCGCCGAACGGACCCTTGTCGGGCGACGCGGCGTCCACCAGTCCGTCGGTGTACAGCACCAGCTTGTCCCCCATCGCCATCGGCCGGCGGTGCGTCTCGTACGCTGCCTCCGGCGCCGCGCCCAGCGTGTTGCCGCGCGCGACCAACACCTCGACTTTCGCCTCATCGCCGGCGATGAAGAACGGGAAGTTCTGCGCCGCATTCGCGTACCGCACCTCACCGGCCGCCTTGTCGAGCACGGCGGCGAACGCGGTCATCATGTAGCGCGTGCGGCCGGCGCGGTAGATGGCGCGGTTGAGCGCGGCCAGCAGCCGCCCCGGGTCGAGGTCAGCGCCCATGAGCTGCCAGTGGGCATCGATCGCCCCCTTGGCCACTGCAGCGAGCAGCGCCGGAGCGGCTCCGTGGCCCGTCGCATCCGCGATCACCAGCAGCAGCCGGCCGCGCCCGAGTTCGCGCCAGCTCCACAGGTCCCCGCCACACTCGGCCACCGGCACGAACAGCCCGCGCAACTCGAACGTCGGACGGCGCACGACCCGGTCGTCGGGCATCAGCGACTCTTGCATCGCGGTCGCCAGGTCGAACGTGCGCGCGAGCCGCGAGCCGCCGCGCGCTTCCGCGTCGAGGTACGTGTTCGCGATCGCGGCCGTGGTCGTCGCACGCATCGCGCGGTAGAAGACGTCCGCGTCCTCCGGCGCGACGCGCGCGCCGCCGATGACACCCAGTCCGAGCAGGACGCCCCGGTGGACCAGCGGCAACACGACGTCGCCGCCGAGTTCGTCCAGCAGCGCGCGGACGGCGGCCGGTCCGCTCGCGTCCCCGCGCGCGGCGAGGTCGGCGCGGTTGACCGGCTGCCGCTGGTCGGCCAGCCAGTCGAACGCCGCCGATTCGCCGTCGACGACGCGCGCGTCGCTTGCGCCGAGCGCGACGATCTGGCCGTCCGGGGCCGGCGCGATCAAGACTGCGGTCGAAGCGCCGACCTGCGCGCGCACGGCCATGCGAAACTCGCGCGCGATCGCGTCCAACGAGTCCGCCGCCAACGCGCGCTCGAGAAACCGGGTCGCCGGATCCGCCGTGGGGGCGCCGCCCCGCAACCGGCCCGCAACGCCGGCCGCGATCATGCCGAGAGCGCCCACCCCGAGCGCCGCGCCGGCCGGGGTCCCCGGGCCGAGGGCGCCCGCACCAAACGCCAAGCCGACGGACGAGCCCGCGAGCAGCAGGGAGCCCAGGCGAAACGACCCGGTCACTACCGGTATCCTACCCGCCGGTGACCGCCGCCACAACTTGCGAGAATCGTTGCTCGGTCCCTATAATCCCACCGATGGCTGCAGCGCCGATTCGGATCAAGTTGCGCTGCAAGTCGTGGCCTCAGCTGCGCGCGATCTATCAACGCGACCTGTCGCGATCCGCGATCTTTCTCAAGGCGGCCAAGCCACCGCCGGTGGGCACAAAGGTCCGCATCGATCTCACGTTGCCGTCGGAGTCGTTGATCGTCCTGAACGGCGCCGTGTCGGCGCACGTGCCGCCGGGTGGCCTCGGGGGCCGCGGCCCCGGGATCGACATCGCGCTCGATACCGTGCCGCAAAGTGCGCTGTGGCTGATCGAAACGGCGCTTCGGTCCGCCAGGGCGACGCCGGCCAAGACGCCGGCCGCCGCCGGCGATGGCGCGCGCACTGCGGCGGTGGAGGACGCCGCCGACATCGTCGATGCCGAAGCCGAATTGGTCGCCTCGCTGCGCGAGGAACTCGCCTCGCTGCAGCGGATGAACCCGTTCCAGATCCTGGGCGTCGGTTACGACGCCACCGACGCCGACGTGCGCGCGGCGTTCGGCGAACTCACGCGCAAGTACCATCCGGACCGCTTCGCCCGCTACCAGAGCACCGAAGCGCGCGCCCAGGCGTCGGAAATCTTCATCCTCATCCGCGACGCCTATCGCAAACTCGGCACCGAGAAGGCGCGCGCCCGCACCCGCGCGGCGCTGGAAGGACGCCGCGCAACGCCGACCCGCGGCGCGCGCCCCACCGCCGCGCCCACCGCGGCGCCGAGCCCGCAGCCGGTCGCACGCGCGCCGGCCGCCCGGCCGCGAGTGCAAAGCGGCCCGGCGGCGCCGCCCGCGTTCACGCCGCGCGCGGCCACGGCGCCGCCCGCGGCCACGGCGCCGCCCGCGGCTCCCGCGCCGCCGGCGCCGGCACCCCGCGCGGCCGCGACGCAACCCGCGGCGTCCGACGGAATCGGTTCCGACCTGGAGCGCGCCGGCGCCCTCGTCGAAGCCGGCCAATTCGACCAGGCGCTCATGCTGTACCAGATCGCCGCGCGCAAACGCCCCGACGACCGGCGCGCTCGCGCTGGCGTCGAACTGTGCGAGGGCCTCAAAGCCCTCGCGTTGCGCGACCGCCTCGAAGCGGCGCAACGCTTCGAAGCCGTGCTCGAACTCGACCCCGCCAACGAGCGCGCGATCCGCGAACTCGCGGAGATGCGCCGAATCGCCACCAACGAGCGAAAGGGCCTGCTCGCCCGGCTGCTCGGCCAAAAGGAGTAACGGGGTGGGACGCATCATCGGCATCGACCTGGGAACGACCAACTCGTGCGTCGCCGTGCTCGACGACAAGGGGCAGCCGCGCGTCCTGGCCGATCGCACCGGCCAGCGCACGACGCCGTCGGTTGTGGCGTGGACGGCCGACGGAGTGCTCGTGGGTCACCCGGCGCGCCGCCAGGCAGTGACCAACCCCCAGCGGACGATTTTCGGCATCAAGCGCCTCATCGGCCGCAAGGTCAACGCGGACGACGTGTCCTGGTTCGCGCGGTCGGTCCCGTTTCGAATCGTCGCCGCTCCCAACGGCGATGCGTGGGTTCGCATCGGCAACGAGATCAAGTCGCCGCAGGAAGTGTCGTCGCACGTGATGTCGCGCATGCGACAGATCGCCGAGGAGGCGCTCGGCGAACCGGTTACCCAGGCGGTCGTCACCGTTCCCGCCTACTTCGACGACGCTCAACGCCAGGCGACTCGCGACGCGGGCGCGATCGCGGGCCTCGACGTGGTCCGCATTCTCAACGAACCGACCGCCGCCGCGCTCGCGTACGGAGCGCACCGCGTGCGCAAGGGGCGCCGCGTGATCGCCGTGTTCGACCTCGGCGGAGGCACGTTCGACATCTCGATCATGGCGGTCGAAAACGGCATCTTCGAGGTGCTCGCGACCAACGGCGACACCGCGCTCGGCGGCGACGACTGGGACCGGCGGCTGATCGAGCGAATCGCCGACGAGGTGTTCGACGCACACCGCGTCGACGTCACCGGCATTCCGGTTGCGCTCGGCCGGCTCAAGGAGGCGGCCGAGTCCGCCAAGCGCGAACTCACGCATGCGCGCGAGACCGTCATCCGGTTGCCGTACCTCGCGCAGAACGACGCCGGCGAGCAAATCCACATCGAGCGCACCGTGACGCGCGACGAACTTACCGCGGCGACATCGGATCTCATCGACAGGCTCAGGATCCCTTGCGAACGCGCACTCCGCGACGCTGAGCTGTCGCCGGCCGACATCGAAGAAGTGCTGCTGGTCGGCGGCATGTCGCGCGACCCGATGGTGCAGCAGATGGTCGAACAGATCTTCGGCACCAAACCGTCCAAAGGCGCGAACCCCGACGAGATCGTCGCGTGCGGAGCCGCGGCACAGGGGGGCATCCTGTCCGGCCAACTCGACGATGCCGCGCTGCTGGACGTCGCCGCGCACTCGATCGGCATCCGCGTCGGCGACTCGGCGTTCTCGACGATCATCCCGCGAAACTCGATGCTGCCGGCGCGCGCCCGCAAACTGTTCGCGACGACGATGGACAACCAGCGGTTCGTCCACATCGACATCTATCAGGGCGAGGACAGCGATGTGCGGCGCAACCGCAAACTTGGCGAAATTCGCCTCGAAGACCTCCCGCCCGGCCCTGCCGGCAGCGTCAAACTCGAGCTGTCCCTCACCGCCAACGTGGAATCGATCCTGGAGGTCCGCGCCCGCGAACTGAGCACCGGCCGCGAAGCCCGCGTGCGCATCGCGCCATCCGGCGGCCTGTCGCCTGACGAAATTCAGCAGATCATCGAGCGCCGACGGCTCGAGGAGCAGCGATCGGCCGATGGCCAGGCGGGATCCGACTGACGCCCTCGTCCTCCGCATGGCCGACGCCATCGGGGGTCTCATCGAGTTCTGGGGGTTCAAGCGCCACATGGGCCGCGCGTGGACGGTCCTGTACTTTTCGCGTGAGCCGTTGTCGGCCGCCGAACTCGGCGAGCGCCTGTCTCTGTCCGCCGGGGCGATCTCGATGACGATGCACCAACTGCTCGAGTGGGGAGTCGTGCGCAAGACGCGGAGACCGGGCGATCGTCGCGACTATTACGAGCCGGAGACGAGCATCTGGAAGATGGTGTCGCGCGTGTTCCGCGAGCGCGAACTGCGCCAGATCCAGGTGGCGATCGAAGCGTTCGAAGCGTCGCTGGCGGAGCTGGCCGAGCTCGCTCGCGACGCGGCCGGCGACCGGCGAGATCAGGTCCGGTTCGTACGCCAACGCGTCGAGTTCCTGCTCGGCATCGCGCGCATCGGCGACCGGCTGCTGCGCGCCATCCTGTCCGGGCAGAACGTGAGCGCGCTGCCGCTCAAGAACCTGCCGCCCGAACCCGACTGAGCCGAACGTGGGGCCGGCGCGCGGCCACCATCGCGCGACCGCCGCGCGCTCCGACCGCTGGGGCCGGCCTCCGAAGGCCGCGATGGTCCACCACCCGGTCGACTCCAGCGGGCCGGCAGCCGACGGCGATCCGCAGACCGCCGCGTGACACCCGGCCGCCGAAAGCGCCGAAGCGGACCCGGAGGTCCGCTTCGGCATTCGCTCTTCAGTTGTAGCCGGTTGGCTAAAAACGGCCGGGTGCAGGCTCACTCAATGGCCGCCTGGTCTGATGCCCAGGACATTTGTCCGGCACGTCAACGGTGCTGGATCCTCTCCCCCGTGCGGCGGAGCCCCCGACCCCATGCGCCGTCGGGCAGCTCACCCGCGGCGCGCTGCTGACAGCCCGGTGGTGTTTCCGTCGTCAAGACACCTCCTGTGGGTTGGGGTTTTCGCGTCGACGCAGTTTCAAGTGTAAGAACTCGTCGCGGTCGACGCAAGCAAGATCGACATCGCCCCCTCGTCTTTGTCGGGCCGCGTGCGGCACAATGCCGGCGTGGTCGAAGTCGAAGGCCTCGTCAAGCACTTCCGCGTGCACCGGCGACCCCCCGGCTTTGCGGCCGCCGTTCGGTCGCTGTTTCGCCGGGATAGCGAGATCGTTCGCGCGGTAGACGGGATTTCGCTGCGCATCGACCGAGGCGAACGCGTCGGCTTCCTCGGCCCGAACGGTGCCGGCAAGACCACGACATTGAAGGTGCTCAGCGGCCTGCTGCACCCGACGCGCGGCGAGGTCCGCGTCAACGGGTTCGAACCGCGCCGCCGCCAGCGCGCGTTCTTGCGCAGCATCACCCTGGTCATGGGGCAAAAGCAGCAGCTCATGTGGGACTTGCCGCCGGCCGAGACGTTCGAACTCAACCGCGCCGTGTTCGACGTGCCGCGCGACCGCTACCGCGCGGCGCTCGCCGAAATCGACGCGCTGCTCGGCATCGGGGAACTCGCCACCAAGCCGACCCGCCAGCTGTCGCTCGGCGAGCGCATGAAATGCGAGCTGACCGCCGCGTTGCTGCACGAACCGAACACGCTGTTTCTCGACGAGCCGACCATCGGTCTGGACGTCGCCATGCAGGTCGCGATCCGCGAGTTCATCCGGCGCTACAACGAGCGCTACGAGGCGACGGTTCTGCTGACGTCGCACTATATGGAAGATGTCGTCGCGCTTTGTCCGCGGGTCATCGTCATCGACCACGGTCGCATCATCTATGACGGCGACCTGCGCGCGCTCGTGAGGTCGATGCGCCCCGACAAGTTGGTGTCGTTTTCGCTCGCCGGTCCGGTCGACCGGGACGCGCTCGATCGGCTCGGCCACGTCGTCGACCACGAGGCCGGCCGCGTCGTGCTGCGCGTCGCGCACAACGCGGTGCGCGACGTCGTGAGCCACGCGCTCGAGCGCCTGCCGGTCGAAGACCTCAGCGTCGAAGACCCGCCGCTCGAAGACGTGATGCGTCAGTTGTTCCGCCGCGCAGCCGATGCGCGCCCGCCCGGCGCGGCATCCGAACCGTGAGTGCGCTCGAGTCCGTCCGCGCATGGCGGCGCGCCATGCCGACCCTGTTGCGCGTCGGCGCCGCCGAGGCATTCGCCTACCGCGTCGAGTTCGTGGTGTGGATGTTCACCAACACCATGCCGCTGATCATGCTCGCACTGTGGACCGCCGTCGCTCGCGAGGCGCCGTTCGCGGGGTTCTCCAGTCGCGACTTCGTCGCCTACTACCTCATCGCCATGATCGTGCGCACCGTCACCGGCTCTCGTGGGTCGTGTGGCAACTCAACGAGGAAGTGCGCACGGGCACGCTGTCGATGCGTTTGCTTCGCCCGGTGCACCCGTTCGTCACGTTTGCCGGCACTCACCTGTCCGCCATCCCGCTGCGGGGTGTGGTCGCGTTGCCGATGGCCGCCATCCTGCTCGCGACCTCGGCGCGCGGCGCCCTCACGGGCGACCCGATCGCGATCGCGGTGTTCGCCGGGTCGCTCGTGGGAGCGTGGTCGTTGATGTACTTTTGGATGTTGATCGTCGGCACGCTGAGCTTCTGGATCGAAAAATCCACCGCGGTGTTCGATCTGTACCTCGGCGTGGTCGCGGTTCTGTCCGGCTACCTGATCCCGCTGGAGCTGTTGCCGAGTTGGCTGAGGTCGATCGCCGGCGTCCTGCCGTTCCAATATATGCTCGGGTTTCCGGCGGACGTGTTGATGGGACGCTACGGCCGCGCAGCCGCGCTGGCGCAGCTCGGCGCGCAGTGGGCGTACGTTGCGGCTACCGTTGCAGTCGCCGTCGCGCTGTGGCGTGCGGGTGTCCGCCGATTCGAGGCCTACGGCGCATGAACGCCGCACGTTACGCGAAACTGCTGTGGGTCCAGGCGCGCGCCTCGTTCGCGACGTCGATGCAGTACCGCATCGACTTTTTCGTCCAGGGCGCAATGAGCCTGTTCTGGCTCGGCTGGCACCTCATTCCACTGGTCATTCTGTTCGACCGCAGGGAGTCGGTCGCCGGCTGGTCGTTCGACGAGGCGCTCGTCGTCATCGGTTGGTTCACCGCACTCCGCGGCCTGCTCGACGGTGTCATCAACCCGAGTCTGGTCGACACCGTGGACCGCATCCGCACCGGCAGCTTCGACTACGTCCTGCTCAAACCGGCTGATGCACAGTTTCTCGTGAGCACGGCGCGGTTTCAGCCGTGGAAGGTGGTGGACGTTGCCGGCGGAATGACCGTCATCGCGATCGCGCTCACCCGACTCGGTCGCGCGCCGAGCGCGGCCGAACTCGCGGTCGGCGCAGCGATGATGGCGGCGTCGACGGCGATGCTGTACGCGCTGTGGATGATCGTGGTGAGCCTCGCGTTCTGGGTCGTGAAGCTCGACAACCTGACGTACATGTTCAGCGCCGTGTTCGACGCGGCGCGCTGGCCGGTGCACGTGTTTCGCGGCGCGTGGCGGTTCGTGTTCACATTCGTGCTGCCGCTGGCCGTGATGACGACCTACCCGGCCATGGCGCTGCTCGGCACGCTGCGCGCGACGACGGCCCTGTGGTCGGCGGCCGGCGCGCTGGCCGCGCTTGCACTCAGCCGCGCGGTGTGGCGCGCCGCGATCGCGACCTACACCAGCGCGTCGAGCTGACCGCCGGTCAGCCGTCGAGGAGGAACCGCAACAGCGCCTCGGTGCGCAGCGGCAGCGACGACAGCTCGATGTATTCGTCGTGCGTGTGGAAGCCGGCGCCGCGCGGCCCGAGCCCGTCGATGCACGGAACGCCGAGCGCGGAGATCGTGTTGGCGTCACTGCCGCCGCCGATGAGATCGCACTCTGCGTCGCCCAGGCCGCTGGCGCGCGCGGCGCGCGCATACCGTTCGTACAGCGCCACCGACTCGGGCGTACGCTCGAGCGGCGGACGCCGCACGCCTCCGCGCACGTCGAACCTGGCGCCGGTATCGGCCGCAATCTCGCCTGCAATCGCGCGCAACCGGTCGACCACGTCGCGGCCGTCCTCGGCGCGCACAAACCGCAGATCGACGCCGCACTCGGCGCGGGCGGGGACGGTGTTGCGGCTCGTGCCGCCCGCGATCACGCCGACGTTGACCGTCACGCCGCGGTCATAGTCGGTCTGCCGCTGCGCCGCGTCGACGAACCGCGCCAGCGCCCAGATCGCGTTGATGCCGTCGGCGTGGTGGTTGCCCGCGTGCGCGGCGCGTCCGTGCACCTCGACGGTGAGGCCGCCGGTGCCCTTCCGCCGCGTGATGATCGCGTCGCCTGCCCGGCCCGCCTCGAATACGAGTGCACACGCGGCGCCGCGCGCGATCTCCTCGAGCAGCGGGCGTGAGTCCGGCGAGCCGACCTCCTCGTCCGCCACGGATACGAACGCGACCGGCAGCGACGCCAGCGCGCCCGCGTCCGCGAGCGCCGCCAACGCCGTGTACACCACCGCGATCCCTCCCTTCATGTCCAGCACTCCTGGGCCGCGCGCAAGGTCGCCGTCGACCCGCCACCCCTCGAACGTCCCCGGCGGAAAGACGGTGTCGTGGTGACCGACGAGCAGCACGCGGCCCGCCGCGGTGCGGTCCCATGCGGCCGTCCGCCACCACAAGTGGTCGCCACTGCCGTCGCCGCCCGGGCGCACGTCGCCGCGCAGTCCGTCGACCGCGCCGAATGCGTCGCGCAGCAGCGCCCCCATCGCATTGACCGCGGCGACGTCGGAGGAAAACGACGGTTGTTCGACCCACGTCCGCAGGCGGGCGACCGCCTCGTCGGCCCGCGCGCGCGCGGCCGCCAGCACTCGGTCCAACATGGTGCGGTTCTTACCACGGAGCGCCGGGCCGCAGCGGGCGTCGCGGGGTCGGCGCGCGGGCGCGTTGGCTCCCCGCGGCCGCCGTAGTACGGTGGCGCGCCATGAGCGGAAAACGACTGAAAGCCGCCCTCATCGGCGGCAGCGGATACGGCGGCGGCGAGATGATCCGCCGGCTGCTGCTGCACCCGGACGTGGAGTTGGTCCGCGTCGCGTCGATCGACTACGTCGGCGAGCCGGTCTGGGCCGCACATCCGAACCTCACCGGCGTCACCGACTTGCGCTTCGAGAACCTGACGCCGCGCGAAGCCGCCGCGGGCTGCGACGTCGCGCTGCTCGCGCTGCCCCACAAGGTCACCGCCGCGAAGGTGCCCGAACTCATCGAGCTGGGCGTCAAGATCGTCGACATGTCCGGTGACTTCCGCCTCACCGACCCGCGCGCGTATCGCCGCTACTACGGAGTCGACCATCCGCACCCGGAACTGCTTGCGTCGTTCGTCTACGGGTTGCCCGAACTGAACCGGGACGCGATCCGAGCCGCGCGCTGCGTCGCGTCGCCCGGTTGCTTCGCGACGACGACCGAACTGGCGCTGCTGCCGCTCGCGCGCGCGGGGCTGCTCGCGGGTCCGGTGCACGTGTGCGCGGTAACCGGTTCGAGCGGCTCCGGCGCGGCGCCGTCCGCGGCCACGCACCATCCCGTGCGCGCGGTCAACCTCAAGACCTACAAGCCGCTCGTGCACCAGCACACGCCGGAAATCAGCGAGACGCTCGCCGCCGCCGGCGCGCCGGACGTGCAGTTGCGGTTCGTGCCGGTGTCGGGCCCCCTGTCGCGCGGCATCTTCGCGACCGCGTTCGTCGAGGTCGATGCGTCGGTAGACGAGCAACGCGTCGCCGACTTGTACGACGCCGCGTACGCGGGCGAACCCTTCGTGCGCCGGCCGCCGACACGCCTGCCGGAGGTCGCCGCGGTGTCGGGGTCGAACTACGCCGAAGTCGGATTCGCCGTCGGTGAGCCGCACGCTGGCCGGCGGACGATCACGTGCTTCGCGGCGCTCGACAACCTGATCAAGGGGGGCGCGGGGCAAGCGATCCAGAACATGAACCTGATGCTGGGACTCGACGAGCGCGCGTCGCTCGCCGACCCGGGGAGCTGGCCGTGATCGCCGTCGTCAAGATCGGCGGCGAGCTGATCGACGACCGGGCCGCCGTCGCGCCGGTGGCCGCGGACATCGCCGCGCTCGCCGCGCGCGGCGCGCAGGTCGCGGTCGTCCACGGCGGCGGGCCGCAGGCCACACACATGCAGCGGCGGCTCGGCATCGAGCCGCGCGTGGTCGCCGGGCGGCGCATCACCGACGCCGCCACGCTCGACGTCATGAAGATGGTCGTCGCGGGGCGCCTGAACGTCGACCTGTGCGCCGCACTCGGAGCGGCCGGGGCTCGCCCCGTCGGACTGCACGGCGCCAGCTCGCGCGCAATCGCAGCCGTCCGCCGAGCGCCGGCCGTGGTCGCCGGCGGCGGCCCCGACCCGATCGACTTCGGCCTGGTCGGCGACGTGGTCGGGTTCAACCGCGACCTGCTCGACCGGCTGCTAACCGGCGGATACGTGCCGGTGCTGGCCTGTCTGGGCGGCGCCCCCGACGGCGGCGTGCTGAACATCAACGCCGACATCATCGCGAACCAGCTCGCGGCCGCGCTCGGCGCGGACCACCTCGTGCTCGTCACCGGCGCGCGCGGCGTCCTGCGCGACCGCGACGACCCGGAATCGAGGATCCCCCTGCTCGACGCGGACGCCGCGCGCGCGGCGATCGCCGACGGGACCGTGCGGGACGGGATGATCCCCAAGCTCGACGAATCGATTCGCGGCCTCGCCAGCGGCCGCGTCGGCTGCGTCCACGTGGTGGGGCAGCTCGCGCCCGGCGAGCTGCTGGCCGAAATCGACGCGCCGGGCTCCGTCGGTACGGCGCTGGTCGCGGGGGACGCCGCGCAGTGACCCGCCCGCCCGATCTGTTGTAAGTTTGAGCCACGCGGTCGGCCGCCCCGACGGGGCGGATGTCGGCCGGGCAGGAGGTACCGTGATTCGCAGATTGTACGTGTCGATCCTCGCCGGCGCCGTCGCCGCCGCATGTGCGGCGTGCAACAAGCCGGGCGACTGCGAAAAGGCGGTCGATCACATCATCGAGCTGGTCGAGCGCGACGCCGCCTCGAAGGCGACCGACAAGGAAAAACCGCCGCGCGACCAACTGATCGCGAGCTGTAAGAAGGACGGGCTGTCGAAGGCGCAGGAGCAGTGCGTGCTGCGCGCCACCAGCCTGGCCGAGCTCAACCGCTGCGACCGCCGCTAGGCGCCCCGGCAAGCCGTACCGCCATGAAGCTGGAATTCCCGCACTCGCTGCCGAAGGCCGAAGCGCGCGCGCGCCTCGAGGCTCTCGGCGAATACCTCACCAACCGCCACCATATCGACGTGACGTGGAACGGCGACCGCGCGACGTTCAGCGGCCGGTTCAAGAAGGTCGTCAAGATCCGCGGAGAGCTGTCACTCGGCGACGGCATCGCCCGCTTCGAGGGAGACGACCCGGGATTCGCCTGGCGCGGTCAGGCGAAAAAGTACATCCAGCGCAAGCTCAACGAGTACCTGGACGCGAACACGCCGCTCGACGCGCTGCCGCGCGGATAGACGGTAGGGCGCGTGACGCGCGGCGCCACTCGCGCGAGCTGCAACGCACCGCGTTACGCTTCGCCGGCCGGCGCGAGCACGAGCTGCATGCCGTCGGGCGGCGCGGCGTCGCCGGTCGCGCGCGGCGCAGCCCGCGACAGCATGCTTTCGACACCGCTCACGACGGCCGCGTCGATCACGGCGTCGTCGAGACCATAGCGCTCCAGGCGGTCCTGCAGCGACGAGATCAACTCCCACAGACTGGTGACAATGGCGGGTTTCATGGCTGTTGGCTCCAACGCGCGACGGCGGACGGACGGTCTATCGATGCAACCGCCGGCACGCCCGGCCTATTCCCCCCGCGCCGCGGTCACGGCAGCGAACAGGCCGTGAGCTGCTCGACCTGGCCGCCGTCCTCGCGAACCTTGCCGATCCCGCGCGAGAACCAAAACGCCTTCGGCGGCACGCCCGCCTGGCCTCGCTGGACGTGAAGGCAGTCGATGTCGGCGAACGCGTCCGGACATGGAGCGTCCGCATCGAGCACCACCCACTGCTCGGTAATCGCGCGGCGGTCGACCTCGACGCCGTTCGGGTCCAGCTCGATTTCCGTGTAGCTCACTTCGAAGGTCGCGCCGGCCGCCGTGTGCGCGGGCGACTCGTCCAGGCGCAGCCGCGGCGGCTCGTACAGCGTCGTGCGCTCGAGCGCGCCGTCGGGCGTGTAGTCGAGCTGCCTGCGACGCACGACCCGGTCGCCGTCGACCGCGAGCCAGTTGACCGTGCGGCCAGTCGACTTGACCGTCTCCTGCACGAACACGTCCACCCCGTCGGTCGGATCCGGCATCGTGCCGGTGATGCGCTGCGACTTGGTCGTCACGACGTCGGGTGCGTCGACGGCGTACACGCTGTAGCTCCACGTGGCGCCGACGGCGATCGGCAGGTATCGCTGCGAGCTGCCGGGCACGCAGTCGCCGGCCGGCCGGTCGTCGCCACCGCACGCGGCGACGACGACTACGAGCATCGAGAGGACGGTTCGCATCGGTTTCCTCCTAGGCCGGCGGCGTCAAACGACCACGTCCAGCGCGGCGGCGCCGGCGCGAACTGCCTCGAACCGCACGACGTGCTTGAGCAACGACACGTTCGCCGGGTACGCGGCGAGCAGTCGGCGTGTGAGCCGCTGCGCGCGCGCGTCGCGCGCCAGCGGCACGATCGACTTGACGACCGTGGACGGCCACAGGTCGGCGACCTCGTCTCGCAACGACCAGGCCGCGTCACTGGCGAGCCCGATCGTCGAGTCGACCGCCTCCTTGACGCGCGCCGCGTACGCGCGGCGCAGCGTCCACGCACGCGGGTCGTCGCTGCCGCCGAGCCCGGCAAACACCGCCTTGAGCGCACGTGCCACGTACCGCTCGCGCCACTGCCACGCCGCGTCGTCGTCGACGCCA
>RFGE01000064.1 GCA_003696105.1 Deltaproteobacteria bacterium
CGGATGAGCCGCTCGATCGTCGGCGCCGGCAGCCGCGCCATCGCCTCCGGCGTGGCCGCCCGCGCAAACAGCGCCGGCGCGACCGCGTTGACGCGCGCGTCGGTGCACTGCGCCGACAGCACCACCTTGATCAGCAGCCGATACGCGTCGCCGTCGCGTTCGCACAGCGGCCCGACCGGGTCCGGGTACAGCTCGTCGAGCACGGCGCCGATGCGCGCCGCCTTGTCCGCACGTTTCATTCCGCGTCCTCCGCGCGCGGTCCCGCACCGCGCTAGGGTCTATCCCCGAATGCCGTGCGCGTCAGGCGAGGGCCATGGCAACTCGCGCAACGCGCTGGGTGGGCCGAAGGAACTGGGGCGCGACGCAGCATGACGGTTCAGGGACATAACATGTGGTGTGCGGTGTTCGGCGACGGCCCCCGGTCCGGCGTCCCGCCGCGCGCTCGCCGTCACGTCGCGCCACTTGTCCGCAGGGGGGCGAGTTCGGTCGCGCGACTCTACCCGCGCCGCGGTCAGCTCGCGGCGCGCTGGACGCGCAGGCGGCGATCGACGCGCACTCCGTCGCCGAGCGGCCGCCGGACGACGAGCTCGCCGGCCTCGGTCGACGCCACCGGGACGCCGTCGCGATACAGCACGGCATTGCCCAGCACCGCCGCGACGCGCGGCCCGGGGCTGGTGATGCCGACGAGATTGAGCGGGTCGGTCGCGGCGACGCGAACGAACTCCTCCTCGCGGGACTCGCCGCGGTCGCGCCGCACCGCGCGCAGCGCGTCCACCGCTTCGGGCAACGCGTACTGCTCGCCCGCGAAGCCGCCGACGAAGCGGCCCCCGCGCAGCTCGCCGCGCGCCTCGAGCCGCCGCAGCACGCCGACGAGGTCGCGCCACGCCGGCGCCAGCGTCTCGCGCGCCAGCAAGTCGCGGAACACGACGCCGTAGCGCGCGAGCAGTTGGCGGGCGAACGCGTCGACCGCGCCGGCATCCGCCGATTCCGTCGCGGGCGTCGCGCTCGGGTCGGGCAGCAGCGCCCATCGCCCCTCGGGGGCCGTCCGGCGCGCGAACCGAGCGCGGCCGCCGCGCCGGTACGCGGGCCGACGTCCGCGCCCGCTTCGGTCGAGCAGCGCGCGCAGGCCCGCGAACCCGTCGGCCGTGGCGCGGCCGGTCGCGACCAACTCCCACAGCGCATCCTCCACCTCCGCCGGCAGGCGGCCCGTCCCCGCGGCGATCTCCGGCGCGAAGCTCGCTCCGCGCGCGCGCAACCAGGCGAGCACGTCGGCGGCGGCCGCCGTCACCGCCCCGGCGTCCGCCTGCCCGCGCGCACCCGCCGCCCGCAGCAGCCAGTCGAGCGCGTTGCGACTGACGACCGCGATCGGCGCCGCGCGCGTCGGCGCCGCCGGCCGGCGCGCAGGTGCCCGCGCGCTGAGCCGGCCCCACGCGATCTCGCCCGACCAACACAGCCGATCGATCCACTCCGGTCGATAGCCGCGCACCCGCGCCGGCAGGATCTCCCGCTCCCACGCCGCCGCGGCCGCCTCGAAGCCCTGCAGCTGGTCGACGACCGCCGCAGTGCCCGCGACGCCGGTCAATCGCGTCCCGTCGGCCACGTGCTGCCAGCGGAACAGAAACCGCATGAAGTCCGCCGCCGACACCGGCTCCACCTCGCGCCGCAACCGGTGCAGCGTCAACCGATGAATGCGGGCAAGGATGCGGCGATCGCACCACTGCACGTCGCCCGATCGTTCGGTGAACTGCCCGCGCAGCACCGCGCCCTCCGCTTCCAGCGCGGCCAGCGCCGCGTCGACCGCTGCGGGCGGCAGCAGCGTCTGGCGCGCGAGCGCACGAGCCGTGGTCGGCCCGCCGCACTCGAGGTGACCGCGCACGATGGCGACAGCCGCTTCCTCGGCGCTGACGGCGGCGACCGCGAACGGCGGGTGAAGGTCCGGCTCGACCGAGGCGCCGGGCGCCAGCGCGCGCGCCAACGCGAGCCGCTCGGCGGCGACCCAAACCGCGCGGTCGCCACGCCGCAGGCGCGCGGCGCGGCCGTCCGCCGCGAGCGCGTCGAACCACGCGTGCCATCCGCGGTCGCGCGGCGGCTCCGCGAGCCAGCCGGCGCTCAGCAGCGCGTCGTGCAGCTCGTCGGCGTCGCGTACGACCGGCGCGGCCTGGTCCGCGACTTCGGCGATCGCGTCCGGGTCGAGCCGGCCGAGGTCGTCCGCCACGTCGGCCGCGAGCCCGCGGCGCAGGCTCACGGCGCGCGTGCGCCGCTCCTCCAGCGGCGCGTCGTCGAGGAATGCGTACGGGTTGGCGTTGAGCAGCTCGTGCGACAGCGGCGACGGCTCCGGCGTGTCGCGCGCGACCGCGCGCACCTCGCCGGCGCGAATCGCGCGCAACAGTCGATCGAGTCCGTCGACGTCCATCGCCTCGGTCAGGCAATCGTCCAGCGTCTCGGCGACGAGCGGGTGGTCGGGAACGCGGCGCGGCCCGACGAGGTTGTCCTGGCACGCCTGCGCGTCGGGAAACACGGCGGCCAGCAGATCGTCGGATCGCATGCGCAGCAGGTAGGGCGGCACCTTCTTGCCGCCCGCGCGGCGCAGCACGGCGAGCGCGCGCGTCGCGTTCCACCGCCAGCGCGTGCCGAACAGCGGCGCTTGCAGCACCGCCTGGATCAGCGTCTCGCGCGCCGCGTCGGGATGAACGAAGTCGAACACGGCGTCGAGCGGAAAGCTGTGCATCGGGCCGAGTGAGATCACCACGCCGTCGTCGGTCGCCGCCGCCTGCAGCTCGAAGTTGAAGTTGCGGCAGAATTTTTTGCGGAGGGCGAGGCCCCACGCCTTGTTGATGCGAACGCCGACCGGCGCGTGCAGCACGAGTTGCATGCCGCCGGCCTCGTCGAAGAACCGCTCGGCGACGATCGTGTCGCCCGTCGGCAGCTCGCCGAGCGCCGCCCGGGATGCGGCGAGGTAATCGACGAGCTGGCGCGCCGCCGCGCGCGACATCGACGCGCCATCGGCCAGCCACGCGGCGATCGCGTCGGGCGCGTCGCCGCGGTCGAGCCGCTGCTGCACGTCGCGCCGGACCGCCGCGACCTCGGCGGACAGCTCCGCCGTGCGCGCCGGCGCCTCGCCGAACCAGAACGGTACCGACGGCGCGGCGCCCGCGGCATCCTCGACGTAGACCTTGCCGCCGGCGACGCGCCGCACGCGCCACGACGTGTTGCCGAGCAAGAACACGTCGCCGGGCAGGCTCTCGATCGCGAAGTCCTCGTCGACGGTGCCCACCGGCGTCTCCTCCGGCAGCTGCACGACGGCGTAGTTCGCGTTGTCGGGGATCGCGCCGCCCGACGTGATCGCCGCCAGCCGCGCTCCCCGCCGCGCGCGCAGTCGCCCGTTGACGCGGTCGCGGTGCAGGTGCGCGGCGCTGCGGCCTCGGCGCAGCGCGACCCCTTCCGACAGCATGTCGACCACCGCGTCGAACGTGTCGCGCGACAGGTCGCGGTACGGGTAGGCGCGGCGTACCGCGCGCCACAGCTCCGTCTCGTCCCACGGTTCGCACGCGACCGCCGCGACGATCTGCTGTGCGAGCACGTCGCGCGGCGCCGGCCGCAGGTGGACGCGGTCGAGCTGACCGGCGCGGACGGCCCGCACCAGCGCGGCGCACTCGACGAGCTGATCGCGGGTGAGCGCGAACAGCCGCCCCTTCGGGGTCGCGCCGAGGCAGTGGCCGGAGCGTCCGATGCGCTGGACCAGGGTCGCGATCGTCCGCGGCGACCCGATCTGTACGACGAGGTCGACCGCGCCGACGTCGATGCCGAGTTCGAGCGACGCGGTCGCCACCGCACACCGTACCTGCCCGCGCTTGAGCCGCTGTTCGGCGATGAGGCGGGTCTTGCGAGACAGGCTGCCGTGGTGCGCGACCACCTGGTCTGCGCCGAGCCGCTCGGCGAGCGCATGGGCGACTCGTTCGACGAGCCGGCGCGTGTTGACGAACACGAGGGTCGTGCCGTGCTGCGCCACCAGCTCGGCCACGCGGTCGTAGATGCGCCCGGTCTGTTCCGTCGTCGCGACCGCGCCGAGTTCGTCGTCGGTTACCTCGATCGCCAGGTCCAGATCGCGGCGCTGGCCGGCGTCGACGACGACGGGCGGCGGCCGGCCGGTGCCGACTAGCAGCCGCGCGATCTCGTCGATTGGCCGTTGCGTCGCGGACAGGCCGATGCGAACGGGCCGTTCGTCGGCGAGCCACTCGAGCCGCTCGAGCGATAGCGCGAGGTGCGCGCCGCGTTTGTCGCCGGCGACCGCATGGATCTCGTCGACGATCACGGTGCGCACCGACCGCAGCGCAGCGCGGCTTCGCTCGGCGGTAAGCAGGATGTACAACGATTCGGGCGTCGTGATGAGAATGTGCGGCGGCCGGCGCGCCATTTTGGCGCGGTCGGTCGGCGGCGTGTCGCCGGTGCGGACCGCCGTGCGGATCGCCGACAGGTCGATGCCCGCGCGCCGGGCGGCCTCCGCGATCCCGGCGAGGGGGCCGTCGAGGTTGCGGTGCACGTCGTTGCCGAGCGCCTTGAGCGGCGAAACGTACAGCACCTGGGTCGCGTCCGGCAGCGGCCCGCGCGCGCCGCGGACGACGAGCTGGTCGATGCACCACAAAAACGCGGCGAGCGTCTTGCCGGAGCCCGTCGGCGCGGCGATGAGCGTATCCCGGCCCGAGGCGATCGCGGGCCACCCGTCGCGCTGCGGCGCGGTCGGTTCGCGAAAGGTCGATTCGAACCACGCACGCACGATCGGGTGGAAGCCGGAAAGCGGCATGGCGCCAGCGTAGCGCACGGGCGGCGCGCCGCGCCGCTGCGCGCGCCGGTCACCAGGTTGCGGCAGCTTGCGCGACGCCGCATCGCGTCGATAATGGCCCGATGTTCGTTCCGCATCACGAGCGGATCGCCGCGGCGGGCGCGTCCCCGGGCGCGTGGCTGGTGTTCTTGCACGGCATCCTCGGGTCCGGCGCCAACTGGCGCACGTTCGCGCGCCGGCTCGTCGACCGCCGGCCCGACTGGGGGGCGGTGCTCGTCGACTTGCGCATGCACGGGCAGTCGCAGGACGCGCCGGGGCCGCACACGCTCGCCGCCGCGGCCGGCGACGTGGTCGCGCTGGTCGACCTCCTCGACCGCGACGGCGCGCCGGTCGGCGGCGTCGCCGGGCACTCGTTCGGCGGCAAGGTCGCGCTGAGCACGGCGGACCAGCGCCCGATCGCGCGCGTGTGGGTGCTCGACGCCGATCCGGCGCCGGATCCCGACGGACTGGCGCGGCCGGCCGGTCCTGCGCGCGTGCTCGACCACCTCGCCGCGCTGCCGCGGCGCATGCCGTCGCGCGCCGATTTCGTCCGCGCGTTGGTCGACCGCGGCCTCGATCGCGGCCTCGCCCAGTGGCTCGCCATGAACGTCGTGCCCGACGGCGATGCGTACCGGTTGCGGCTCGACATCGCCGCCGTGCGCGGGCTGCTCGCGAGCTACTACGCGGCGGACCTGTGGCCGGCGGCGGACCGGATCGCGGCGCGCGCCGCGCTCCACTTCGTCCTCGGCGGTCAGTCCGACGTGGTGAGCGCGGCGTCGCGCGCGCGCATGCACACCCTGCGCGCCACCGTGGACGTGATCGAGGCGGCGGGGCATTGGCTGCACGTCGACGCGCCCGACGCGCTGCGCGACGTGATCGCGCGGGATCTGTAGCGCGCGGCCGCGGGCGCGCGCCGCGACGGTTACAGGCCGAGCGCGCAGCCGTCCGCCCGCGGATCGCTGCCCGCGCACAGCACGTCGCCGTCGGGGTCGAAGACGATGACCTGGCCGCGGCCGAACAGCGCGCGCTGGTGTCCGGCGACCACTTGCACGTCGTGGCCGCGCCGCGCCAGCTCCGCGACCACGTCCGGCGCGATGCCGTCCTCGACGGCGACGGCGCCGGCCGCGTCGCCGCCGCGCACGCACACGCGGGGCCGATCGAGCGCCGCCTGCGGATCGTCGCCGTCGTCGACGAGCGCGAGCAGCACCTGAACGTGCCCCTGCGGCTGCATGAATCCGCCCATCACGCCGAAGCACGCATACAGCGAGCCGTCGCCGGCGCGCGTGGCCATCGCCGGGATGATCGTGTGGTAGGGGCGCTTGCCGGGGGCGAGCGCGTTCGGGTGGGTCGGATCGAGCGAAAACCCGTGCCCGCGGTTCTGCAGCGAGAACCCCAGCCGATCGGGCACGATGCCGGTGCCGAAGCCCATGTAGTTGCTGAAAATCAGCGAACAGGCATTGCCGTCGCCGTCGACCGCGGCCAGGTACACGGTGTCCGAGCCGCCGATCGGTGAGCCCGCCTGCACGTCGACCGTGGCGCGCGCGCGGTCGATCTGCGCGGCCCGCGCGCGGGCGTACGCATCGTCGAGCAGCTCGGCGATCGGTGCCGATGCAACATCGGGATCGGCCACGCACGCCCGCGCGTCCGCAAACGCGAGGCGCAACGCTTCGATCACCTCGTGCAATCGGTCGGCTCCCAGCGGCTCGAGATCCGCGACGCCGCGGTGTCGCAGGATGTTGAGCGCCAGCAACGCGACCAGCCCCTGGCCGTTCGGCGGACACTCGTGCACGACCACGTCGCGGTACCGCGTCGCGATCGGATCGACCCACGCGGATCGGTGGTCCGCGAGGTCCTCTTCGCCCAGTACGCCGCCCGCGTCGCGCACCGCGCGGGCGATGGCCGCCGCGATCGGCCCCCGGTAAAACGCGTCGGGGCCGCCGGCGGCGATGCGGCGGAGCACGTCGGCGAGCGCGCCGTTGCGGATGCGTTCGCCCGCGGCCGGTGCGCGTCCTCCGAGCAACAATTGATGGCCGCCCGGCGACGATCGCAGCTTGTGTTCGGCTTCGAGCGCCCAGAAGTACGCGGTGATCGGCGCGACCGGGAATCCCTCGTCCGCGAGGCGGATCGCCGGCGCGAACACGTCGCCGAGCGGCCGCGTGCCGAAGCGAGTCGACAGGTCGGCCCACGCCGCGACCGCACCCGGCACCGTGACCGTGAGCGCATGATACGGCGGCAACGCCGTGAGGCCCGCGGCGCGCACCGCGTCGACGGACAGGCCCGCCGGCGCGCGGCCCGAGCCGTTGAGCGCGCACACCTTCGCCGTGGCCGCCTCGTAGTACAGCGCGAAGCAGTCGCCGCCGATGCCGCAACTCGTCGGTTCCGTGACCGCGAGGACCGCGGCGGCGGCGAGCGCCGCGTCGGCCGCGTTCCCGCCGCGCCGGAGCGTCCACACCCCGGCTTCCGTCGCGAGCGGCTGGCTCGTCGCGACCGCGCCACCGGTCGCGTACACCGGCGAGCGGCGGGATCGAAACGCGAAGGTCATGCGCATAGTGTGCCACCGCGTGGGCGTGGTAGAAGCCGCGGGTGGAGTTCGGCCCACTCATCGAGGGGCGCCTTCTGCGGCGGTACAAGCGGTTTCTGGCCGACGTCGAGCTGTGCGACGGACAGGTCGTCGTCGCGCACTGCGCCAACCCCGGGTCGATGGCGACGTGCAGCCCGCCGGGCGCGCGCGTGTGGCTCAGTCGAGCGGACAACCCGGCGCGCAAGCTGCGCTACACGTGGGAACTCGTCGAGGTCGACGGCGCGCTGGTGTGCGTCAACCCGGTGCGCGCCAACGATCTCGTCGCCGAGGCGATCGAGCGCGCCGTCGTGCGCGAACTGGCGGGCTACCGGACGCTGCGGCGAGAGGTGCGGCGCAACGGGAGCCGCTTCGACCTGCGGCTCGAGGGCGGCGGGGCGCCGTGCTGGGTCGAGGTCAAGAGTGCGACGCTCGCCGTCGGCCCGGGCGTCGTCGCGTTTCCCGACGCGGTCACCGCCCGCGGCGCCCGCCACGCGCGCGAGCTGGCAGACGCCGCGGCGGCCGGCGACCGCGCGGTCCTGCTGTTTTCGTGCGCGCGGAGTGACGCGCAGCGACTGCGCCCGGCCGACCACGTCGACCCCGAGTACGGTCGTGCCCTGCGCGACGCCGTCGCCGCCGGCGTCGAGGTGCTCGCCTATCGCGGCGCGATCGACCTGCGCGGGATGCGCCTCGTGGAGCGCGTGCCGGTCGATCTCTAGAAGGCGGTAGCGCATCGCCGCTGGCTGCGGTCGCGATCGGCGGGCGATCTTCGGCGTACGTCCTCGCGCCCTTCGGTTCCGCATGTGTCTTCGCGCGCTCGTGCGCTGCGGGCGCGCGCCGAACCTCGCCTCGCATC
>RFGE01000065.1 GCA_003696105.1 Deltaproteobacteria bacterium
CCGCGCGCGCGGGACAGCCCTTAGGGGCCGTCCCTGAATGATGCGGTGCGACTCGGCCGGTCCCGGTCCCGGATCGGCCGAGCGGCCGAGCTTAGGGGCTGTCCCTGAATGATGCGGTGCGACTCGGGCGACGCCGGTGGAACCTCAGGCGACGCGCGACGAAGCTGCGCGGCGGATCCACGGCGGTGAGGAGCGACGCCGCGTCAAGTTTCATGGGGTTAGCCGTGGTGTGCGGTCCTCAGGGGCCCCTAACCGAGTACCTCGGCGGCGCGCAGCACGGCGGCCGCGCGACGGCGAACGCCGAGCTTCTGGTAGAGGCGGAACAGGCGCGACTTGACCGTCCCGACGCGCACGCCGAGCGCCTGGGCGATCTCGTCGTTGCTCATGCCCCGCCACAGCAGGGCCAGCAGCTTGGCGTCCGTGAGCGACAGGTGCAGGCTGCGCGCGAGCACTTCCGCCACCTGCCGGCCCGAGCCGGCGTGAGCAACGGTGATCTCGAGCACGTACATCGCGCCAAACTTGTCGAGCGGTTGCAGCCGGACGCGCAACACGAGGTCTCCGTGCACCCATTTTTCGAGCGCCTGAGTGCCCGTGTGACGGGTCTGTTCGAGCATCGGCTCGAGGTGGTCGTCGACCCACGCCGGGAGGCGTTCGCCGCAACAATCGAGCAATCGGCGTGCGCTGGCGTTGAGGTAGACGGCGCGGCCGGCGGCGTCGAGCACGACGACGCCGGCCTCGGCCTGTTCGAGTACGGATTGGAAGATGTGGTTCGAGGAGTGAATGGAGGTGCCTGCGGTGAACATGCCCGTCCTTAGTTCACGCCCCGTGCCGACCGGCGAACCACGGTTTGTCGCACATTTGCGTACTTGTGCCACTGTCCGGATCCGATCACTTGCGATGTAACTAATCGATTTTTCAAGATCGCCGTGGCGCTTTGCCCCCCAGGTGACGCGCGCTTCCGAACCAAGTTCGTCGCCGGTCCGCGAGCGGTCGTTCGCCGATGAGGCCGGCTCGGTCCGCGGGGCGTCGATGCGGTCAGGCCGCCTGCGAGACGCCCGAGCCGGGCGGAGGTTGGCCGGCCCGCGTACCGGCAGGCGGCCGCTGTCCTCCGCGCGATCGGTGGGCCGCCACGCGGTCGTTCGCGGGCGAGGCAGGGCGGGCCAGAGTGGCGCCGGCGCGGTCGGACCGGCGGCCTCCGCCCGACCGAGCGGCGGCCTCCGCCCGACCGAGCGGCGGCCTCCGCCCGACCGAGCGGCGCAGAAGCGGTCTGACCGGCCGCCTGGCGGGGTCGCCGGGGCCCGCGCGCCACGCCGGGCAACCCGGGCCGCCACGCCGGGCAACCCGGGCCGCTACGCCCGGCAACCCGGGCGAACGGCGCGGCCGCTACGCCGGGCAACCCCGGCCGCTACGCCCGGCAACCCCGCTACGCCCCGCAACCCGGGCGGACGGCGCGGATGGATGCGCCCCGCAACCCGGGCGAACGGCGCGGCGGGCCCGCGCTCGCCCGGGCGGCGCCGCCTCGAGTGTTGGGCGGGCCGGCGCCGCCGGCAGGCCATCAGTCTGGAGTATCCTAGGACCGGATGGCCGGTCCGATCGACGCGGACACCGTCGTGCACGTGCCGTCCGAGGCGCCGTGGCTCACGGCGGCACCGTCCACCGGCCTCGGCACGCTCGCGCAGTCGCCGGCGCATGCCCTGCGCCTCGAGGAGGTGGCGCGGACGCGAGCCCTCATTCGAATGGGCTGGGCGCTGTCGGCGGTGACCGCCGCGTCCCTGGCCGTGTTCGACGGCAATCCGATCCTTGAGCGGGCGATGCTCGTGGGCCTGACGATCGGCGCGATCGTGAGCACGCTGTTCTACCGGCACCTGCGCAATCCGGACAACCTCACGCCGCGCAAGAACGTGGCGTTCGCCGCCATGGTCGCCTGTGTCGCGCAGATCGCGGTCGTGTACTTCGGCGTGTTCTCCGCCGTCACCATGATCGTGTTGCTCGGCGTGTACTTCTTCAGCCGTACCGAGCGGCCGACCGCCGCCCTCGTGGTTTACGCAATCGGCGTGATTCCGCACGCGGTCGTGGCGTCAGCGATCGCGGCGGGGATCATCGTGGACCCGGGCCTGTTTCCGGCGGCGCCGCTGCCGCCGCTGCAGATGGCGCTCGTCATCGTCCTGATTCACAGCGCCTTCTTGATGGCGTTTGCGATCGCGCGGTCGGCGCGCAAGAGCACCCTAGAGGCAATCGACAACTTGCAACGCGCCATGCGGCTTGCCGACAAGCGGGAGGCGCAGCTGGCCGAGGTCCGCCACGACCTCAATCGCGCGCTGCGGATCGGCGGCCCCGGTCACTACACCGGACACGTGATCGCGGGGTACCGCGTCGGCGCGCTGATTGGCCACGGCGCGATGGGGGAGGTGTACGACGCGGTCCCCGAGGGCGGCGGCGAGCCGGCGGCGGTCAAGCTGTTGCATCCGCACGTACTCGATGACCGCCGTCACGTGGAGCGATTCCTGCGGGAGATGCGCGCCGCGAGTTCCGTCGACTCGCCCCATGTCGTGCGCGTGTTCGACTCATCGTCGGCCGACGCCACCGTACCGTATTTGGTGATGGAGCGGCTGCGCGGCTACGACCTGGCGCAGTATCTGCGAGAGGAAGGGCAACTGCCCCTCGGTCGCGTATGCGAACTCGTCCGTGAGATCGGCGGCGTCATCGATCAGGTTTGGGCGCACGGCATCGTTCATCGCGACCTCAAGCCGCAAAACTTGTTCCACGCCGACGTGGGAGGGCGCCGTATCTGGAAAGTGCTCGACTTCGGCGTCGCGGTGCTCGCCGAGTCCGGCGGGACGCTCACGCAGGGCGCCGTCGTCGGCACGCCATCGTACATGGCGCCCGAGCAGGCGCGCGGGCGGCCGGTCGACGTGCGCGCGGACCTGTACGCACTCGCCGCGATCGCGTATCGCTGTCTCACCGGCCGCCCTCCGTTCGTCGGCCCGGATGTGCCGTCGATCCTATATGACGTCGTGCACACGATGCCCGCGTGTCCCAGTGCGCTGGCGCCGATGCCCGACGACGTCGACCTCGTGTTCGCGATCGCGCTCGCCAAGGACCCGGGCGAGCGGTTCGCCAGCGGTGCCGCGCTCGCCGACGCGTTCGCCGCCGCCGCGGCCGGGACCCTGTCGCCGGACCTTCGCGAGCAAGCCGCGCGGCTGTTGCGCGTGCACCCGTGGGACAGCGAGCGCTAGCGGCACGGAGTGGGGCGCTCTGTGCCGTGATCGAGCACAGGGCCGTCGTATCGCGGTGTTGCAACTCGGGAGCCGGCCCTCACACTCGCTGGTCGAGACGTGCGGGGATCGCGCGTCCGCGATGACGCCGGACTGCCTGCCCCGGACGCCGCCGCGGCGTCGGCCGGGCTCGCGGGGGCGGCGTGCGCCGGCCGCGACAAGGTGAATCCCCGGCGTGCTACGTCGTCGAATCGGAGCGCTCGTCGCTACTTGACGAGCCCATGCCGCGACGGCACATTCGCGTGGCCGCGACGCGGAGGCGATTTGGGGGCACAGGAGGAAACAATGATGCGAATGACGACGGCCGCTGCCTTGCTGATGGGGATGTTCGGATTCGCGACGCGCGCTGCGGCGAGGCCCGGTCCCGAGGGGTGGGCCGCGATCGAGCGCGGCCTGAAGCCGCGCGGGGCGATCGTGTGCGACGGCAGCAAACCGGTGCGCGTTCGCAATGCGCGCGTCGATGTCGACGGGGCCGCGCTCACGGTCATGGGCTCGTGCGACGTGCGGGTGGAAAACAGCCTGCTGCGCGGCACGAAGGCGGCCATTCGGATCGCGGGTAGCGGGGATGTGATCGTGTCGAACAGCGTGATCGAAAGCCCTGGCACCGCCGTGTTGATCCAGGGCTCGGGATCGGTCCGGATCGACCGGAGCGACGTGCGAGGTGGGACGGCGGCCGTGTCCGTGCAGGGCAGCGGCGAAGTGGAGGTTCGGCGCTCGCGCGTCGCCGGCCCGGTGAACCGCCTCGGCTCGGGCGACGTGCGATTCGGCGCGGACGTCGAACGCAGCGCGACGGCGGCCGTGTCGGCGCCGCAGCGCGGGCCGTCGCTCGGAGCCCCCGCGGCCGACATCGCGAACGGCCCGGACGCCCCCCCGCGCGCACCGGCCGATGGGAAGGCCGGCGCGTCGATCGACGAGGCGGCCCTCAAGCCGCACGCCCCGGTGACGTGCGCCGGCACCGAGGACATTCATCTGCGCGGCGTGTCGATCGACACCCCCGGCGTCGCGGTCCAAGTCGTCGGTTCGTGCGACATCGTGGTGGAGGACGGCGCGATCCGCGGCGGTAAGGCCGCCATTCGCGTCGCGGGCAGCGGCGACGTGCGCGTGCGCAACAGCGTCGTTCGCGCCAAACGCGACGCGATCTCCGTGCTCGGTTCGGGCGACGTCGTGTTGGACCACGCCACGGTGAGCGGTCGCCGCGCCGTGGCGATTCGCGGTAGCGGCGACGTCGAGGCGTCGGCGTCGCGATTCGAGGGCCGGCGCAGCGTGGTCGGGTCCGGGCGCTTCCGCGACGGCGGCGGCAACGAGTGGGCCAAGCGGGCTCGCCGCCGCAAGTGACCGCGCGCCATCGCGCGCAGGCGCGGCCGGATCGGGGCGGCGGCCGCTTGACAGCGGCCGGCGACTCGGTAACGTAGCGTCGACGACTGCGGGATTAACTCAGCGGTAGAGTGTCAGCTTCCCAAGCTGAAGGTCGCCGGTTCGAACCCGGTATCCCGCTCCGCGACGGCCGGTGCAAGTGCGCACCGGCCGTCCTCGTATCGACAGGCGCGTCGCGATCGCGCGCGGATGCGCGCTCGACGGCGCGGGTGCCGAAGGCCTGACGCCGCCGGCGCGCGGCGTGACGGAACTTCGACAAACGGCACGCCGCGTCGCGGAGTTGCCGAGTGGAACGGAAATTGGACGGACCTTTCGGCATGAACACACCGAAACGAACGTTGTTGTGGTTGTCGATGGGCGCCGTTGCAGCGGCAGTCGCCGGATGCGCCGTGGAAGACCCGGTCGCGGAACCGCCCTGCGCTGCGGCGCCGGAGGTCGCCGCCGACGGGCCGTTGTACGGGTTCGTCGTCGATCGGGTCGACGTGGCCGGGACCGCGATGGAAGCGGAGCGACTCGGGCTCGATCTCGATTGCGACGCCGACGGCCGGCCGGACAACGCCCTCGGCCGTCTGCTCGCGCTGATCGACGACATGGCGGGCGATCTCGATGTCGGCGCCGAGACGAACGCGATGATCGAGTCGGGCGCGATGCTCCACCTGATCGAGGTGCGGGCGCCCGACCTAGACGGCGCTGGACCCGCCGCGGTCTTGTTTGAGCACGGAGTCGATCTCGACGGCGACCCGTCGGACAATTTCTCGGGCGTCGAGGTGTTCGAGGTGGACCCGGCGCGGCCGGCCGGCAGCTTGGCGGGCCACCTGGCGGGCGGCGGCTTGTCGGTTGCGAGCGGAACGATCTACGTCGCCGTCGCCTTCCCGGGGCGGGACGAGCCGTTCGTGTTGCCGCTGATCGGTGCGCGCATCGAGGCGACGATCACGCGCGGCGGCATCGAGGGGCGCCTGGCCGGCGGCGTGCCGGCGGAGGTGGTAGACGAGCAGCTCGTGCCGGCGTTTCGCGAAGGTCTCAATCGCATCGTTGCGCGCGACTGCGCCGGCGGCTGCGCGCCCGACAGCTTCGGCGCGCTGTTGCTCGAGATGTTCGACGCCGATCGCGACGGCACGATCGGGTACGCCGAGTTGCGCGACGATCCGGTGACCGAGGCGCTGCTCGCCCCTGACGTGGACCTGCGCGACGCCGACGGGAATCTCGCGCCCGGCGGCGACGGCGTGGCCGATGCGCTGTCGGTCGGCTTCGGCTTCACCGCGGTGCCCGCGTTCGTGCGGTCCGCCCGATGACGCACGTGCGCGGGCCTTGCGCCTCCCGCACCGGGCATACGGCCGCCGGGCCGGCGGCGCGTTCGCGGGGCGGGCAGCCGGCGGCCGGCGCGGCACACGACACTTGCGCCGGCCGCCGCTGTCGCCGACGCTCGCGCCATGGCATTCGCAATCCGTGCGGCAACGGAGGCCGACGCGCCGGTGTTGCTCGACCTGATCCGATCGCTGGCGGCGTACGAGCGGCTGGCCGACCGGGTGGTCGCCGACGAAGCGGCGCTGCGCGCGACGCTGTTCGGGCCGCGGCCGTATGCCGAGGCGGTGCTGGGCATCGCCGACGGTCTCGCAGTCGGCTACGCGCTGTTCTTTCACAGCTATTCGTCGTTTCTCGCGCGGCCGGGGCTGGTGCTCGAGGACCTGTTCGTGCGGCCGGAAGCGCGCGGGCGAGGCTACGGGACGGCGCTGCTGTCGCACGTCGCGCGCGTCGCGGTCGACCGCGGCTGTGGCCGGCTCGAGTGGTCGGTGCTCGACTGGAACGAGCCGGCGATCCGGTTGTATCGCCATCTCGGCGCGCAGCCGCTGTCGGACTGGACGATCTACCGGATCGACGGCCGGGCGCTCGCCGCGCTCGCGGCGCGCGCGCGCTGACGGCGCCGGGCGGACCACGCGGCGAGCCAGGCGAGGGCGAGCCACCCGCCTCCGTCCGCAGCGGGCGCGCCCGCCGCCGCGCAGCCGCTCGTCACCGGCGCGGGGCCCGCGCCGTCGCCGCCGGCGCCGCCGCCCGCGCCGGCGTCGGGGCCGCCCGGGGGCATCGCGGAGCCGGCGTCGGGGCCGCCCGGGGGCATCGGCACGCAGGCGCCGCCGGCGCAGGTCTGGCCGTCGCCGCAGTCGCTGTCGGTCGTGCAGGCATCCTCCGTGCGACCCTTGGCCAGCTCGACGGCGAACGCGGCCGTCGTGCGCGCGAACGTGAGCGCGTGGTCGGCGCGGCCGCCGCTGACGTCGATCGTGTCGTCCGGGGTGTGCAGGACGGCGTTGATGTCGGCGGCGCGCGACTCGAACGGATGGACGACCGGGAACCCGGCCCGGTACCAGGATGCGTGGTCGGAGCACGCGTACCCGCAGGTGTCGCGCACGCGCGACGCGCCGACATAGGTATCGACGAGCTGTTCGAGAAACGCGGTGAGCGCGGGGTCGGTGTAGTCCGTGATGATCGCCATGTCCTCGGGCGAGCCGTGGTGGTTGACCATGTCGAGCTGCAGCGCGCCGACGACGTTCAGCCCGCGCGCGGCGGCGTCCTCGGCGATGTCTTGCGAGCCGAGCAGCCCGACCTCCTCGCCCGCGTATGCGTAGACGACGATGGTGCGATCGGGGCGATAGCCGGCGGCGACCATGGCGCGCACGACGTCGGTGAGCGCCGCGATCCCGGATGCGTTGTCGTCGGCGCCGGGCGCCACGGCGTTCGCGCCTCCGGGCGCAATCGAATCGAGGTGACCGCCGATGACGACGTACTCGTCGGGCATCGCCGTCCCGCGGATCGTCAGCTCGACCGACGGCTGCGCGAACGCATGGGGCACCAGCCGCACCTGCGCGTCGGGGCGGCCGGCGGTGATCGCGCGCCACCGGTCGGCGAGCCACTCGGCGGCGTCGACGCCGGAGTCGCTGGTGTAAAACCGGTTGCGGTACGCCGACAGGGTTCGGATGGTGTCCTCGATCGCCGCGGCCGACAGCCCGGCCGTCACGGCGGCGACGACGTCGGCCCGATCCATCGTATAGGCGGCCGCATAGGCGACGGCGCGGGGAGCCGCCGCGGCGCGCGCGGCGGCGATCGCGGCCGCGCGCGTCGGGTGCGCCATGAAGCCGCCGCAGCGTGCGCCGCCGGCGTGCAATGCGGCCGACAGCTCGGCGATCGCGCCGGTCGGAGCGCGCACGATCGCGACGCCATCGACCACGTCGGCCGGCGTGAACGCGGCGCGCGCGTCGGGCGACAGCCGCGGTACGGCGCGAGCGAGCCGCCGCGCATCCACCGTGAGCCAGCGGTCGGCCCCGGCGCCGCGGCCGGCCGCAAACGCGTCCGCCGCCGGGGCGTCCTCCGCGGCGCAGGACGCAAGCACCAGCGCTCCGGCCAGGCCGAGCAGCGCCCGCGAAGTCGGAGTCGTGCGGACCATGCCGCGCGTCAATCCACATCGCGTGCCACCGCGATCGGCGAGCTTCCGTTCGCGGGCGCGGACGCAACCCGCCGAGATCGCGCTGAAGATCCGCGACGGCGCGGCGGCGCAGGTGAGGTGACGGCGCATCAGGTGGGGCGCGATTCCACGACGACGCCCGCGGTGCGCGGGGAGACCGCCGAGGTCCGCGGCCGGGCCGCGGGCGGCTCGGCCCGGCCGATCGCGAACCGCGGGGTCTCTCGACCCTAGTTGCTGTAGCAACGGTAACGATCGCACGCGCACGCGCCGGTACTCGGGTCGATCGTCCCCATGCCGTGCCGCCGGCGAACAGGGCGTATTTTCCTGCCGCAGCGCGGCACACAGGTAGGACAACGTGGGATGCGCGCCCCCCGATCGGGGACCGCACACCCGATCGCCGGGCGGCCCGCGAGAGGTCGTCGGTCTCCAACTGTGCAAGGTGGCCCGAGTGTCACGAAAGTTTCCCCGTTGGCAAGCGCGATGCACTTCGCCCGGGCATGGGTAGAGGTCAACGATCGGGTCGTCGTGCGCGCGGTGCCGGGTGGCCGGCAGCCGTCGCGCTGCTCGCGCTCGCCGGCTGCGAGGTCGGTACGGCGCTGCCGTTCGCGCCGCCGGGCAGCCCGGACGCGGGTAGCGACGAGGAGCAGGTCCAGTGCGAGGGCGCGCCCACGATCGATCTGAAGCTGCTGTCGCCGTGCTGTGAGGGGACCGGCGACAGCGGCCACTGCGTGCCCGGCAGCTACGTCCCCGACGAGGTGCAAGGGCTGGTCGCGCAGTGCGAAAACGGCGGCTACTGCATCCCGGACGCTTTCATCGAAGCCGGCGGTGCGGTCGAGCCGGTCGAGTGCCTGTCGGTCAACGGCCCCGGGGTGTGCCTGTCGTCGTGCATCCCGCAGGTCCAGGAAAACTACGACCTGCTCACCCAGGACATCTGCGACGTGAGCCAGCGGTGCGTGCCGTGCATCAATCCGTTGGATGGGAAACCAACCGGAGCGTGCGACTTGAAGCTGCAGTGCAACACGACCCCCGCGAGCCAGTGCCCGGAGGGTCCCCACGTCGGGCCGCCGCTGATCGATCCGACGCAGTTGCCGGCCTGCGACCAGTGCGACACCGGCGGCGCCCACTGTCTGCCCGCCGACCTCGTGCCGGGCGACCTCGGGTCGCGGCTGGCCGACTGCTCGGCGGGCGGCAAGTGCGTGCCGGACGAGTTCATCGCCAGCGCCGGCAGCTTCGAGCCGCAGACGTGCCGGTCGGTCGGCGGCGGCGAGGGACGGTGCCTGTCGCGGTGCTTGCCGGAGGTCGCCGAGCAGCTCGATCGCTTGCCGCAGGACGTGTGTCCGCCGACGCACGTGTGCGTGCCGTGTACGGACCCGCTCACCGGCGAAGACACCGGCGCGTGTGGCCTGTCGTGCGACACGGGACCGACCGAACCGCCGCTCGTGTTTCCGAAGTGCTGCGACGGCCGCGGAACGTGCATCCCGGGTGAACTCGCCGGGGACGATGCCGACAGCCTCGGCGAGGATGTGTGCCCCGAGGACTCCGGGCTGCTGTGCGCGCCCGACGAGTTCATCGACGGCACGTTTGTCGCGGAGCCCTGCGTGACGACCGGCCTGATCGGCGGCGGCGAGCCGGGCGCGTGTCTGCCGGACTGCCTCGGCGCGGTGGACACGATCTTCGTCGGCCGGGGCACGTGCTCCGAGGGCTTCAAGTGTGCCCCGTGCAAGGGGCCGTTCGGTGGCGACACGGGCGCCTGCGACTTCTTGCCATGATCGTTCGACTTGCAACCGCGTTGTGTGTGGCCGCGCCGGTGGCGGCGCAGGCCGGTGGCCAGTATGTCGCCGACAACGGCGGCGAGGCGATCCAGCGCGGCGGCGCGTTCGTCGCGAAGGCCGACGACGCGACCGCGCTGTACTACAACCCGGCGGGGCTGCTCGGCAGCGGCAGCGAGGTGTTCGTCGGCTTCAACGTGGTGAGCATGGAGCAGTCGTTCCAGCGCGCCGGCGAGTACGCGCCGCAGACGATCGATCCGGGCGGCGCGCAGCCCGACTACGTGGGCGATCCGTACCCGCGGATCGACTATCGCGCCAGTCAGCCGGTGCCGTTCGTCGCGGTGCGGTTCGGCCGCCCGCGCTATGCGTTCGGCCTCGGCGTGTTCGCGCCGCCCGGTTTCGGCAAGCGCGACTACCCGCAGACGGTGCGCACGCGCGACGGCGACGAGGCGCCCGCGCCGCAGCGCTACGACGCGGTCAGCCAGGACGGCATCGTGGTGTTCCCGTCCGCGGGGTTCGCGGTGCGCCTGAGCGACCGGCTCGACGCGGGCCTGCGCGCCACGCTCGCGTACGCGCGCGTGCGGTCCACGCGGGTCGTCCAGGGCGTGCCCAACCGCGGGGAGGAGCCCGGGCGCGACATCGCGGTGACGGTCGACGCCACGGATCCGGGCGCGTTCACCTACGCGCTCGGCTTTCGGTTCCGCGCGTCCGATGACCTCGAAATCGGCGGTGCGTATGCCGCGGCGACGACGTTTCACGCCGAGGGGGTGATGGTGTCCGAGCCGGGCGCGAATCTGCAGCAGCTCGCGGCCGACGGCGGGAGCCTGATCGTGCCGGTCGACCCGGGCGACGTTCGCTGCGCGCCGGGCGGCACGCCGCAGGCGGTCCGCGCGTGTCTGGACATGACGTTGCCGGCGACCGCAACGATCGGCGCTCGCGTCGTCGCGCGCGACGACGACGGCGCGGAGATCGGCGACCTCGAGGTCGACGTGCGCTGGGAGAAGTGGACGGACGCATCGGCCTATCGCGTCCGCGTCGATGGGCGCAGCGCGGTGATGAACCGTCGCCTGGACGACACGGCGATCGATTACAAGCTGCGGGACGTGTATTCCGTGCGCGTCGGCGCGTCGCGGATCGTGCGCGGCGCCGGCGGCCGGCGCTACCACCTGCGCGGCGGCGTCGCGTACGACACCGAGGCGGTGCCCGAGAGCTGGACGACGCTCAACGTCGACGGCGCGGCGCGCCTGCTGGTAGCCGGCGGCATCGGCATCGAGTGGGCGCGCACGCGCATCGACGTGGGCGCGGCGCGCATCGGCAAGACGCGGCGACAGGTGCGCGAGATGCCGGTCGCCAACCCGGACGACGTCGACCTGCGCCAACAGCCGGACGCGCCGGTGCCGCTGTTGCCGGGCGACGAGCTGCCGTACCACCCGATCAACACGGGGACCTACGAGACCGGCTACTCGCTGGTGTCCGTGGCGCTCACGCGCCGGTGGTGACGGCGGCGCCCCGGCGGACCGGGACACCGGCGGGCGCCGGACGCACGCGCGGCCGCGGCGGCCGTTCGCGAGCGGGAGCCGCCGAGGCGTGAGCGCCGGCACTCGCGTGCGCTCGCTTCGGCGCGGCGACGCGCGGGCGCGCGCGGGTTGGCGGCGGCGAGCAAACGCGGTACACCCGCTGCCCCGTGCGCGCGCTGGTGACGTGGCCGTTGACGATCCTGTTCGCGGTCGCCTTTTCGACGTTCGCCCTGGTCGACTCCGTGGCGCGGTACGCGGCGGACGCGGATGCGGTGGTCGCCACGGCCCGCCGCGCCGGCGTGCGCGACCGCGCGGCCGAGGCGGCGACCGCGTGGCTGTACGAGCGCGTGCGCGCCGAGCCGGCGTTCGCCGACGCATCGCGGCCGGCGATCCGGCAGATGGTGGACGGCGTCGTCACCGACGCCTGGCTGGACGAGACGCTTCGCCGCGCGCACGCCGCCGCCATGGCGGCGGTCGACGGCGCCCGCGATCGCGCGGCGATCGACCTGCGCGCGACCAAGGCCGCGCTGGCCGGCGCGGTGGAGGATCTCGTCGCGCGCGCGGCCGCGGCGTGCGCCGAGCTCGCCGGGCCAAAGGCGTGCGCCGACGACCGCCGCGCGCGATCGCTGATGGCGGCATTCCGGGCGCGCGGCCGGCGCGCGATCGCGCAGATTCCGGACGAGATCGACCTCGCCCGCGCCGTCGCGCGCGACGGCGGCGACGCCGCGCGCCTCGACGAGCTGCGGGCGTGGATCGGCGACGCGCGCGCGCTGTGGTGGGCGGGGTTGGCGGCGCTGGCCGTGTGTCTCGCCCTCCTCGCGGCGGTCAACGGTCCGCGCCTGCGCGACCGCGCGCGCGCGGTCGCGTGGGCGCTCGCATTCGGCGTGGCGCTCACGTTCGGCGCGATGGCGGGCGCGCGCGCGGTCGCCTCCGGCCGGCTGCAAGCGGCGGTGACGGAGCTGCGCGGATCCCGGGCACCGCGCGACCCGGCGGTGCGGGCGCTCGTCGACGGCGGCGAGGTGTGGGCGGCGCGCGCGGTGGACGACGCGCTCGCGCGCCGGCTGCCGGCGCTGGCGGTCCTCGGCGGCGCCGCGGTGGTCGCCGGCGTGCTGGCCGGGCGGCGCCGATCGCGCTGACGCGCGCCGGTTTTGGCCGGGCGGCGCCCGCGCGCCTCGTGTTGGCCGGGCGGCGCCGGCGCGCGCCTCGTGTTGGCCGGGCGGCGCCGGCGCGCGCCTCGTGTTGACCGGGCGGCGCCGGTCGCGCCGGCGCGCGCGCTCGCGGTGGCCGACCTCGCGCGCGCGGTCGCACGCGGGGCGCCGCGGTCACACGGGTGCGCGGGCGACGGTTGGACTATCCTGGCGCGCGATGGCTGGACGGCGAACGTGGATCGCGCTGGTCTTGGTCGCCGCGGCGGTGGGCCTGTGGCGCTGGCGGGCCGCGCCGGGGCGCGCCCCGGCGGCGACCGGAGCCCCGGCCGCCGGGCCGCCCGATGCCCCGGCGGGGCGGCAGCCCGTGGCGACCCGCGCCCGCCGGGTGCTCGAGCCGACGGTGGGCACCCGGTTTCGCGCCGCACCGGGCGTGGTGGCGACCGTCACCGGCCAGGTGGTCGATGCCGGCACCGGCGCGCCGGTCGCCGGCGTCGACGTGGTGTTCGCGCAAGGGAGCCGGGAGACGACGGCGACCAGTGACGGCGCGGGGAGGTTCTCGCTGTCCCTCGCGCCGGGGGTCTACGACGTCCGCGCGATCGGCGACGGGGTGATCGCGCCGTCGCAGCCGCCGCTGGCGGTCGCCCGGGCCGAGCAGGCGGTCGCGGTGACGGTGCAGGTCGTGCGCACCGCCGCGGTGCGCGGTCGCGTCGTCTACGACGGCGGCGCGGCCGCGGCCGGGGCGGAGGTCGCCATCCGATCCGACTCGCGCGCCGCGGCCGGCTACGTTCGCGCGGGGATGCTGGCGCCGGCGCTCGCCGACGCGGCGGGCGCGTACGAGCTGGTGGTGCCGCCCGGCGCCGTCGAGCTGCGCGCGACGACGGCGGACGGCGCGCACGGGTTCGCCCGGGTCGAGGTCGCGGCCGGCGAGGTCGCGGCCGGCGTCGACATTGTGGTGGACCGCAGCGCGTCGGTGGCGGGCGTCGTCCGCGCGCCGGACGGTTCCGGCCTGGACGATGCGACGGTCGTCGTCTCGACTCGCGTACCGCGCAGCGTTCACTACGACCGCCGGGAAGCGCCGGTCGGCCCGGGCGGCCGGTTCGAGGTGCGCGGGTTGCGGCCGGGCCGGACCGTGGTCGAGGCGGTCGCGGACGGCTACGCGCCGTCGGCGCCGGTGACGATCGACCTGGCGCACGGCGAGGCGCGGACCGGCGTGGTGCTCACGGTGTCCGAGCCGTTGGTGATCGCCGGCCGCGTCGTCGACGCCGACGGTGTGCCGGTGCCCGGCGCCGAGGTCGCGCAGGTGTGGCTCGGCAGCAAGCTGCGCTACGACAAGGTGACCACCGACGGCTCGGGCGCGTTCGCGTTCGACGCCGTCGGCCCCGGCCCGCACATGATCCGGGCGCGGCACCCCGCGTACGTCGATGCGCGGCAAACGAATGTCATGGCGCCGGTCGACGACCTGGTGCTCAAAATGGTGCCGGCCGGGTCGATCCGCGGGCGCGTGCGCGCGGCCGGCGGCGAGCCGGTGCCCGCGTTCTCCGTCGACGTGCGCCCGCGCGGCAAGCGCGGCGGCCGCAAGCGCCGGCGGTTCGCGACCGGCGACGGCCGCTTCGAGATCTGGCCAGTCGCGCCTGGCGACTACGACGTGATCGCGACGGCGGATGGGTTCGCGGAGGCGCGCGCGCGCGTGTCGGTCGAGCCGGCCGAGCCCGCGGACGTCGACGTCGAGCTGTCGCGCCAGTGAGCGGGGCCGCCGGCCGCGCGCCGGCGCCGCGACCCCCCACGGCGTTCGATGCAACCGGTCGGAACTGCGGGTGACTGGAGGCCGGTCCGCGGCTTGCACCCGAGCGGTGCATGGTCGCGGTGACGAATCGGCGCGCTGTCACGGTGCCCGAGGGGCCGTCGGTCGTCCCTCGGATGTTCTGGAAGCTGGCGGGGGGACGCCCGAATCCGGACGACCCGGTGGAGGTCGCGCTGCGCGCGATCGCCGCGCTCGAGGCGCTCGAGCGCGTCGACCGGCCGGGCGTCACCGCGAGCACGCTGACGTTCCTGATGCGGCTCGACGGCGATCGCGTCTACGCGGCGCCCGAACAGCTGCGCGGTGAGCCGACCAGCCAGCGGTCGCTCGTGTTCACGGTCGGCGTGGTCGTGTTCGAGACGCTCACGGGCTGCCATCCGTTTGGCGCGACGGGCCGCAGCGCGCGCGCGGGCGGGGAGGCGGCTCGGTGCGTGCCTCCCGAGCTGCGTGCGGTGCTCGAGACGGCGATGGCGCCGTTTGCGGCGGACCGATGGAGCAGCCTGCGCGCGCTGCGCGACGAACTCGCGCGGTTCGTCGGCCGGCAGCGCACGGCGATCGCGCCGGCGCCGCGCCCCCGGTCGGTGCCGCCGCCGTGCCCGGGTTCCGCGGTCCGGCGCGTCGCGGCGGGGACCGTGCCCCCGGCGGCGGGCGCGCCGGCCGCTCGCGCGCGGGACGCCG
>RFGE01000066.1 GCA_003696105.1 Deltaproteobacteria bacterium
CCCCACGCCACCCGGCACGCGCCCCGCGCACGCCCGGCTCTGGCCCGCGCGCGAGCCGCTCGCCTCCCCCTGCTATAAACCCGTCCCCGTGAGCCTCGTCATCCTCGACAACCTGCGCCTGGCCTTCGGCGGCCAGACCGTGTTCGACGGGCTCAGCCTGCGCATCGGCGATCGCGACCGCATCGGCCTGGTCGGTCCGAACGGCTCCGGCAAGACCACCCTGCTGCGCGTGCTCGCCGGCGAACAGGCCGTCGACAGCGGCGACATCCACCGCGCCCGCCGGCTGCGCGTCGGCTACCTGCCCCAGGACCTCGCCGTGACGGGCGATCTGCCGCTAGCCGAGTTCGTCTTGTCGAGCGTCCCCGGCCGCGCCGACCTGGATCGCGAACTGGCCGACGCCGAACGCGACCTCGAACGCGCGTCGGGCGCGGGCGCCGGTGAGGAGGAACTGATGGAGCTGGCGGCGCGCGTCGCGGACGTCCACGAGCGCCTCGATCATTTCGAGCGGTTCTTCGCCGAGCACGAAGCCCTGCGCATCCTCGCCGGTCTCGGGTTTCGCGCCGACGAGCGCGACCGCAGCATCGCCGAGCTGTCCGGCGGCTGGAAGATGCGGGCGGTGCTCGCATCGTTGTTGTTTCAACAGCCGGATCTGCTCCTTCTCGACGAGCCGACCAACCACCTCGACATGCCATCGGTCGCGTGGCTCAGCGGCTTCTTGCAGCGCTACAACCGCGCTTTCGTGTTGATCTCGCACGACCGCGAGTTCCTCAACGAGCAGATCGATCGCGTCGCGGCGTTCGAACCGGAGGGGTTTCGCCAGTACAACGGCAACTTCGACCAGTATCGCCGACACCGGGCCGAGGAGGAGGAGGTGCTGCGCAACCGCGCGCGCAACCAGGAGAAGGAGCGCGAGCGGATGGAGCGCTTCGTCGAGCGGTTCCGCGCGAAGGCGAGCAAGGCGCGCCAGGCGCAAAGTCGCGCCAAGCAGCTCGAACGCATGGAGGAGATCGAGGTGATCCCGACTCGCCAGACCATGCGGATTCGGTTCCCCGCAGTGCCGCGCACGGTCAACGAGGTCGTCAAGGTCGAGGGGCTGGTCAAGGCCTACGGCGATCACGTCGTGTTTTCCGGGGTCGACCTGTTCGTCCAGCGCGGCGACAAGATCGGCATCATCGGCCCCAACGGCGCCGGCAAGACCACGCTCCTCAAGATCCTGGCGGGCGAGCTGGCGGCGGACGCGGGGACCGTCCGCGTCGGCCGCGACGTGCAGGTCGGCTACTACGCGCAGCACCACGCGGACACGCTGCATCCCGAATCGACCGTCTACGACGAGGTCGCCCGCGTCAATCCCGAGGCCACGCCGACGCGCGTGCGGGCGGTGCTGGGGGCGCTGTTGTTTTCCGGGGACGCCGTGGACAAGCCGATCGCGGTGTTGTCCGGCGGGGAGCGCGCGCGCGTCGCGCTGGCGAAACTGCTGATCAACCCCGGCACGCTGCTGCTGATGGACGAGCCGACCAACCATCTCGATCTCGAGTCGAGCGAGGCGCTCGCCGAGTCGCTGGCCGACTACGGCGGCACCGTCGTGTTCGTGAGCCACAATCGCCGGCTGATCCGCGCGCTCGCCACCAAGATCTGGAACATCGAGGACGGCCGTGTCGAGACATACCCCGGCACGCTCGACGATTACATGTATAGTCAACGGTTGCGGCTCGAGCAGGCCGCGAGCGGCGCGCAGCGGGCGGAGGCGGCCGCCGCGGCGAGCCGGGCGGAGGCGCCGGCGGCCGGCGACGCGGCCCGGCCGGCCGAACGCGGGCGCGGCCGGGACCGCGAGCGGCGCCGGCGGCAGGCCGAGGCGCGCAAGCGGCGCGCGGCCGTGCTCGGTCCGCTCGAGCGCAAGGTCGCCGACCTCGAGGCGCGCATCGAGGCGATCGAGCGGGCGCAGAAGGAGCGCGGCACCGCGCTGTCGGATCCCGCCGTGTACGCCGACGCCGCCCGTCGCGACGAGCTGCTCGGCGCCTACCAGGCGGACGCGCGCAAGCTCGAGGAACTCACGGCGCGGTGGGAGCACGCCGTCGAGGAACTCGACGCGGCGCGCGCCGCGTTCGACGCCGGCCGGTGACGGCCAAACGGCCCCGGGTCGGCCCGGGCGCGCGGCGGGCCGGTCGGCGACTCGGAGTGCACCGGCCGCGATCCACGATCGCGATCCGCCTCGCCGGGCCGGCGAGGCGGGCCGATGAGGCAAGCGGGCCGGTCCGATCTGGTCCAACGCCGCCGGCGCCGCATCGGCGCCGGCAACGCCGCATCGACGTCAGTAGCGCCGCATCGACGGGTCGATGTGGGCCGCCCACGCGTCGATCCCGCCGACGACGTTGTACACGGTGCGGAACCCCTGGCGCAGGAAGTACTCGGCTGCCTGCCGGCTGCGGACGCCGTGGTGGCAGTAGAGCACGAGCGGCGTGTCCTTCGGCATCGCCTCGACTTCGCGGCGCACGTCGTCGTCGAGCAGCCGGGATCCGGCGATCGCGGCGATGTCGCGCTCGCGCTGGGTGCGCACGTCCAACAATTGGATCGGCTCGCCCGCGTCGAGCTTCGCCTTGAGTTCGGCGACCGACAGCGGCTGCACGCGCGGGGGCGCGTTCGGGTTGTCGATGCGGAAGCCGCCGCCGGGGCCGTCGACGAAGTCGATCGTGACGCCGTCGAGCCGCCGGGCGAGGGCCGGCGGCACGGCGAACGGCACGCCGGCGACCTCCACGGCCAGGTCGCGCGCGCCGCGCGGACCGAGGTCGAGGCCGTGCTGCCACTGGCCGTCGACCAGCAGGTGGACGGCCGTCCCGTCGCCGGCGTCGGTGACGGCGCGGCGCAGCGCCTCGGCCGCCGCCTCCGTCACGTGCAGCGCCGGCGGCGCGACGTCGTCCGGCTTGACGCCGAGCGCGTCGTGCAGCTCGCCGGCCTCGTACATCTCGCGGACGATGTCGCAGCCGCCGATGAACGTCTGGTTGACGTACAGCTGCGGAATCGTGGGCCAGTTCGAATAGACCTTGATGCCCTCGCGGATCGCCGGGTCGGCCAGCACGTTGACCGTCTCGTAGCCGCCCGGAATGATCTGATCGAGGATCTGCACGACGGTCGCTGAGAATCCGCACTGCGGAAACGACCGCGTGCCCTTCATGAACAGAACGACGGGGTGGGTCTGGATCAGCGATTCGATGCGCTCGCGGGTGGCGGGGTCGAGACTCATGGCCGCGACATACCATAAGATGTCGGCCGTGCAATGCCCGTGCGGAAACGACGCCGAGTTCGACCGGTGCTGCGGTCCGCTGATTCGCGGGGAGGCGTCCGCCGAGACCGCGGAGCAGCTGATGCGATCGCGCTACAGCGCGTACGCGACCGGCGCGGTCGACTACATCCTGCAAACCCACGATCCGGCCACCGCGGGTGACGTGGATCGCGATGCCACCGAGGCGTGGTCCAAGTCGGCCGAGTGGCTCGGGCTCGAGATCGTCGCGACGGAGGCGGGTGGTCCCGATGACGACGAAGGCGTCGTGGAGTTCGTCGCGCGGTACCGCCTGCGCGGTGCGGACGCGGCCCACCACGAGCGCGCCCAGTTCCGCCGCTGCGACGGGCGGTGGGTGTTCGTCGACGGCGCGCTGGTCAAGCCGAAGACCGTCGTGCGCGACGCGCCGAAGATCGGCCGCAACGATCCGTGCCCCTGCGGCAGCGGCGCGAAGTACAAGCGCTGCTGCGGCCGTTGAGTCACGCGCCGGTCGGGACCGGCAGCCGCAGCTCGGCCAACAGCCGCTGGAGCCCCGACGACAGCGCCGTGCGGCGGCGCCCGCCCAGCGCGCGCGGCTCGACGGCCTTCCGCAGGCGCTTGCGCGCCTCGTGGATCCGCCACGCGACGGTGCCCGGCGCACAGCCCTGGACGACCGCCGCCTCGGCGTGGCTGAGGCCCTGCAGGGTGACGAGCACGACGGACGCCTTGACCTCCTCGGGCAACCGGTCGAGCGCGACCAACAGCCGCCCGTACAGGCGCCGCAGCTCGGTGGCGCGGCGCGGATCGCCGGCGGCGTCGACCGCGACCGCGCGCTCGACGCGAGGGTCGTCCATGTCGGTTTCGCGCCGCCGGTGGCGACTGCGCCGCGCGTTGAGCGAGCGGTTGATCGCCATCCGGTACAGCCACGTAAAGAAGTGGCTGCGCCCTTCGAAGCGATCGAGCGCGCGAAACGCGCCGAGGAACACCTCCTGCGCCACGTCCTCGGCGTCGGACTCGCTGCCGGTCAGGTGGAGGGCGAGCGCGAGGATGCGCGGGCGATAGCGCCGCACCAGCTCTCCGAACGCGCGCCGGTCGCCCGCCTGCGCGGCCGCGACGAGGGCCGCGGCGGCGTCTGTGGCGCGAGGTGGCATGTGCCGTATTAGACGCGCCCGGCGGCCGGCGGGTTTGGAAAAACCGCATCGGTGCGTGATTTCGCTGGGTTGCCTGCGCGCGCACCCCGTTGGCGGGCGCCGTTGGCTACAATGCACTCGTGTTCGCTCGCAGGTGGCTTCGCGCGTCAGCGGTCGCGTGGGCGCTCGCCGCGGTGTCCGCGTGCGGCGGGGACGACCGGCCGGCCGCGCCCCAGCCGGCTCCCGATCGGCCGGCGCCACTGGCCGAACTGCCCGATCGGATCGACGCGGCGCCGGCCGCGCCCGAGCGGGACGCGCCGCTGCGCGACACGACGAGCTTGATCGAGGTGTGGCGCGCGCGCGACGTCGACGGCTGGAAGCATACGTTCGACGAGCGCGCCGACGACCGGCAAGAGGCGGGCGTGGCGCTGCACTGGCTCGCCGTCCGCGGCGATACGATCGTGTGCCGCATCGTCGGTACGGACGACGCCGGGCTCGCCGACCTCGCGGCCGCGGAGGCGCGCGCGGGGGCGCTGGCGGCGGCAGGGGACGCCAAGCGCGTCGACCAGTGGCTGGTGCGCGACCGCGGCGCCGTCGACCTGCCGGAGCCGGGCGACGGCGCGGTCGACACGGTGGTCGCGGTCTACGAGGTGGACGATGTCGACGCATGGCAGGCGGCGTTCGACGCGGCGGCGGACTGGCCCGGCCTCGGCGTCGTCGCGACGCTGGTCGCGCAGGACCGGGCCGACCCGCGCCGCGCGGTGGTGCAGTTCGCCGCGCGCGACGGCGCCGCGCTCGCCGACGCGCTGCAAACCCGTGCGGTCCGGTCGGCGATGAAGAACGCCGGCGTGCGCCGGCGGCCGAAGGTCGTTGCTGCTGCCACCATCGAACTGTCCGCCTATCGACCCACTTATCGACGGTGACCCGCGGCCACAGCGGGGGGCAAGTGGCGGCGCCGGACGGCGCCCCAACGGCCGCGGACCCCGTCGGCGTGCCGCCGCCGTGGTCGTCGCGGCCGCACGGCTGACCCCACAGCGTGGCGTCGGCCCGCCTGCGAGGGCGGCACGGCGCCGCGGGGGATCCTTCGATGGCGCGGTGCGCCGGGTTCGGGCGCCGCGGTGCCGGCCGTCGCGCGCCGCGCGGATCGCCTTTGAGGGGAGGAGCCGTCGTGTGGTACGCCTCGCGCATGATCCGCAAGGCATGTGTCCTCCTCGCAACCGCCGGCTGGCTGGCGTGCGGCGGCGGCGCCAAGCCGACCGCTCGCGCGCCGGCGGCCGCCGAGACCGCTCGCGGCGCGGCGGCGCCCCAGCCCGCGCTGCCCAGGCCGGCGCCGCTGATCGCGCCGATCGCCGCCGACGCGCCGCCCGACCTGCTCGGCGTCGCGGTCGTGCCCAACGCGCGCCAGGCGCTGGCCGACGTCGTCCGTGCGGGGCGCGGCATCCGCGGCGAGCCCCCGCCGCTCGACGACAGCGCGCTGGGCGTCGGTTTCGGCGCGATGTTCGGCGCCGGTCCAGTCGAGGGCGTCGACTACGACCAGCCGATCTGGCTGCTGTTCGTCGACCCGCGCACGACCGACGCGCCGATCGTCGCGCTCGTCGGCGTGGCGGACGCGGCCGCGCTGCGGCGCTGGGCCGACGGCGCCGGCGTCACCGCCGACGCCCGCGGCCGCGTCGCGGTCGTCGGGGCGCCCGGCGCGGTGGCGGCGACGGGCGACTACGCGGTGCGCGTGCTCGCCGCCCGCAAGCCGCCCGCGCACGTGACCGTCACGGTGTCCGTCGATCGGCTGCGCGCCCGATACCCGGCCGAGATCGACGGGTTCATCCTCGCGATGAAGCGCGCAACTCTGCGCGCGCCGAGCCAGAACGAGTCGGTGTCCGGGAACGTCGGCGTCGACGTGATCGAAGCGTGCGTGCGACAGGCCGACGCGGCGTCGTTGTCGTTCGAAGTCGGCGCGGGCGACCTGACGGTCGCGTTCGAGATCCGCGGGGCGCCGGGGTCGACGATGGCGAAGATCGCGAGCGCGCAGCGGCCGAGCGATTTCGCGATCCTCGACGTGTTCGATGTCACCGGCGCGGCCGCGTTCGTCGCCGGCGACGTCCAAATGGGGCCGCTCGCGGATGCCTACGCGGAGATCTTCAGCCGCCTGCTGCCGGCGCTGGGCGCGGACCCCGAAGCCGACTCGCTGTGGAAACAGCTCGCGAGCCAGAGCGCGGGGCCGACCGCGCTCAGGTTGGATCTGTCGCCGATGCGGATGCTCACGGCGTATGCCGTGCGCGACGGGGCACAAGCGCTGCGCCTGCATCGCGCGTTTGCCGCGGCGGCAGGCTGGGGCGCCGGCGGCGTCCGGACCGAGCCGATCGCCACGCCGGCGTTCACCTACCGGGACGTCCCCGTCGACGCGTACAAGTTGTCGTTGAGCCAGGACGAGGCCGCGACGGCCGCGATCGCGCCCCAGATCGCCCGGTGGTACGCGTCGGCGACCATGACGGTCGCCGCGGTCGACGGCTACCTGGTCGGCATCACGGCGCCGGACGCCGCCGCTCGAATGCGCGCCGAGATCGACAGGTTGGCCGCCGGTACGCGGGGCCACGGATCGAAGCTCGCGGCGGTGCAGGCGGCGCGCGAACGCCGCGAGAGCGTCGTCGTGTGGGTCGACATAGGCGCGATCGCCGGGGCGCTCAGGGCCGGCGAGCGGAGCGCGCCGATCGAGATGGCGTTTGGGGTCGGGTTCACCGAGTCGTCGTGGCTGGTCCGGTTCACGATGCCGTTCGACAGCATCGCGGCGATGTCGTCGCTCGACGACGGAGCCGCCGCCGGACCGCCACCGCCGCCACCGACCGACGTGACCCCGCCCCGAGACTGATCGCCGACATCGACGCGCTCGCACTCCGGCATTCCGACCGCCGGCCGTTGCCGTCCGCGCGGCGCGTTGCGACATGCCAAGCTCGCGCGGTCCCCGGGACGTGCGAGGGCGAGCGCGACATCGCGGTCGCCCCGCGCGCGGCGCCGCGCGTCCGCGGGCCCCGCGCGCGCCAGCGCGGTCGCGCGGCGTCGCGCGCGGGCGCACACGGCGCCGCCGGCGCGGTCGCGTCGTGTACCCGGTCGCCGGGACGCCGCGCGGCGGTCAGCGCGCCCGAGCGCGCACGCGGCCGCCGCGGTCGTCGATCGTGAACGTGTGGACGACGACCGTGTTGCGCGGCGGCGGGGCGCCGGCGGAGATGCCGACGAGCGCGCGGGCGATGCAGGCGCGCTCGGCCGGGGCGAGCGCGTCGGCGCGGCCGAAGTAGACGCGGTGCGACAGGCCGTCGGACGCGCGGTAGACGAGGGACGCGCCGAACGTGACGCCGCCGGCGCGGCGCTCCGGCGCCACGCAGTCGGTTGCGGCGGCGAGGGCGGCGCGTGCGCCGGCGTCGGGATCGAACGCCGCCGGCGCCGGTGGCGCGCGGTCCGCGGGCCGAGCCGCCGGTGGCGCGACCGCCGGCGAGGCAGCGTGCGCGGCGGCGGCCGGCGGCGGGCCGGCCGCGGTCGGGGCCGTGGCGCTCGCGGCGGCGGTCGGCGCGGCCGCGGGGGCGGCTGGCGCGTGCACCGCCGCGGTCGGGGCGGCGGCCGGCGCGGAGA
>RFGE01000067.1 GCA_003696105.1 Deltaproteobacteria bacterium
GCCGGCGCCCGCGGCGGCGGCGTGGCCGGCGGGCACCGCGGGCGCGGCGGCGGCCATCGCGGACTGGTAGTTCTTCGACCGCGCGTAGTACCGCATCGCCTCGTTGATCAGGTAATCGATGGAGCAATCGAAATCGTTCGCCATCTGCTCGAACGTCTCCCACAGGACGTCGCGGCAGTAGAAGTGGCGCATCGTTTTCTTGCTCTGGTCCATCGCGATCGCGATCTCCGGGCGGAACCCGGCCGAACGACCCGGCCGGATCGAATTATCACATATTCTTCAGCTTGTTCGCTACCTGTTGCGCGACGGAACCGAGCGAGATCGCCCCCTTGGCGCCCCCGCCGGCCCAGCCGCGCAGCGGGGTCCGGTCCCCCGCCAGCGCGGCCACCGCGTCGGCGTCCGCTCGGCTGCCGGCGCGCCCTAGGCACTCGACACCGGTCGCGCGGGCCACCCAACTGGCCGACGACAACATCGCCCGGCACCCCTCGGCGACCGCCGCTTTCGGCTCGAGTGACAGCATCTTGTTCCACAAGTACTTTTCGAGAATGCCGCGCTCGTAGCCGCGGTCGGTCGGCATCGCCTCGACGACCTGGGCCACGCCGTCGGCTCCGACGCACAGCAGCGCCTTGTGCACGGCCACCCACAGGAACGCCTCGGCCTTCTCCGGCGACCGGACCAGGTCGAGCAGCGGGTCGACGCACTCGGGCTCGCCGGCGGCCGCGAGCACGGCGAACGCGTCGTTGACGTTGGCGCCCGGCTGGTCCGGGTCGCGGACCAGCGCGGCGAGAGTGCGCACGTGCGGCTTGATCCCGGCGGGACTCGGCTTCGGCTCCGCCGGGTCGCCGACGTACGCCACGTACAGCGCCGCCATGGCGCGCCGCCGCAGCGTCGGCTCGGGATGGTCCTTGCGGGCGAGGTCGAGCAACAGGTCGACCGCCTCGGGATCGCCCGACAGCGCCAGCGCCTTCAACAACTCGTCCGGCACGATCGGGATGCGCCCCTGCGCGTCCGGCGCCGCAGCGATGAGGCGGCGCGCCTCGGCCAGCAGCTTGGGAGCGATTCGCGCGCCGACCAGCCGCACGATCTGCTCGCCCCGGTAGCGACCGCGCCCGGAGCGGTCGATGTAGTTGCTCCCCATCCAATCGGCGAGGAACGCGTCGATTCGTTCTCGCGTCGCGACGTCGACCAGCGGCCGCAGGTCGACCAGCGCGTCTTTGGCCAGCACGCTGCGCTGAGACGGCGCCGTGCCCTCCGGCGACTGCGCGTCGGCCTGCAGCCGAGGCACGAGCTTGCCGACGATCGGACCGCGCTGCGCGTCCGGCATGCCCTCGAGCGCCGTCCTCACGTAGGCGTACTCACTGATCTGCACCAGGTTCTGCGCCGCGTGCGCGCGCAGGTCGGGGTCCAGGTCGGCGTTGCCGAGCGCGGCCTTGAGCTTCGACGGGCCCTTTTCGGTTTCCCGCCACTCGTCGATCCGATCGTGGCTCACGCCCTGGCACGCAGCCAGCGACGCCATCGCGACTACCGCGGCGATCCCGGCGCCCCGCATCACGCGACAGCATACGAGCCGGCGTCGGCCCGGTCAACGCGCGTCGTGGTAGGGTAGCCGCTCGCATGCCCCGCCGGTCCGGCCTCGCACCGTGCCTCGCCGCCGCGGCGCTCGCGCCGGCGGTCGCCGCCGCGTCGCCGTTGGAGGACACGTTCCTCGGGGGCGCGGTGTTCACGGGTCCGGCGAACGCCCACGCGACCGCCCTGCACTACAACCCGGCCGCGCTCGCCCTCGACTCGGGCACGCACGTGTTCGTGTCGGGCGACCTGCGCATCGACCGGCTGCGCGTCGACCGCGCCCCGATCGACGACGCGGGCGTGCCCGGCGGCACGCGCGACCCCGGCGACGCGCGCGACACCCTCGCCACCCCGGGCGGCTACGCCGCGTTCTACAGCGACGTCAGCGGCGGCCGCGTCACCCTCGGTCTGGCCGTGTACACGCCGTACGCCGAGCGGTACATGCCGGGGCGGCGCGCGGCGCGCTACCACACGCTCGGCGGCCACTACTACGACATCACGGTCACGCCGGGCATCGCGTTTCGCATCAACTCGCGGATCGCGGTCGGCTTCGGCGTGTCGGTGGTCGCCGCCTCGCTGCTGGATCTCGAATTCGCCCGCGACACCGCGCTGGAAGCCGGTTCGGCGGGATTGCGCGCCGACTGCGGCGGCGCCCCGTGCGGCGCCGAGAACCCCGACGCCGACCAGCGCTACCGGATCGCCGCCACGCCGACGTTGATCGGCGCCGGCTCGAGCGTGACCCTCGGCTTTCACCTCGGCGTCGCGCTCACGCTCCGCGACCGCTGGCACGTCGGCGTCGGCTATGCGAGCCCGACCAGCAGCTTCGGCCGGCTCGTCGTGGAGACCGACGGCCGCGTAGACGTCGACGACGCTCCGCGCGCCGGCGGCGGCCACGTGAGCGGCCGCGCGCGCATCATCTATCGCCTGCCGCAAACGATCGGCGTCGGCGTTCGCGGTCCGGCGTTCGGCGGCCTCGAGTGGGTCGCCAACGCGCGGTGGCTCAACACCGGCCGCCACCGCCGGTGGGACGTGCGCCTGTTCGGCGGCGACCTCGCCGGCGCCGACGTGCCCGACTGGTACCCGCGCTACCGCGGGCTGCGCGACGTCTTCGCGGTCGAAGCCGGCCTCGAACAGCCGGCCGGCCGGCGTGTTCGGCTCGGCGCCCGGCTGCGCGCCGAGACCGCCGGCGTCGACGCCTCCCGCACCGCGCCGAACCAGATGTACGGCGCGAACGCCGGCGTCGCCGTCGGCGCAGAGTGGCGCGCGACGGACGCGCTCGCGCTGTCCGCCGGCTACGCGCTGGTGTGGTTCCCCGACGTGACGGCCGATCCCAGCGCGTTCGATCCGGCCGAGCGCGTCGCGTGCGCCGACGCCGGCTACCCGATCGACGAGTGCACCGCGACCCGCGAAGGCCGCGGGATCCCGACCGCCGCGGGCACCTACCGCCGCTTGCAAAACGCGATGTCCATCGGCATCAAGATCGACTGGCTGTGACCTCCACCCATCAGACGAACGACCGGGCGACCGCGGGGGCGGACGGCGACCCGCGCGTGTGGGTCTACGGCGCGACCGGCCTCACCGGCCAGCTCGTATGCGAGGCGCTGCGCGACCGCGGCGTCCCGTTCGTCGCCGCCGGCCGCGACCGCGCGCGCGTCGACGCCGTCGCCGCGCGGGTCGGCGCCGCCGGCGCCCGCGCCGCCGAGCTGCACGACCCGGACGCGGTGCGCGCCGCGCTGGCCGGCGCCCGCGTCGTCGTCAACTGCGCCGGCCCGTTTCTGCGGTTCGGCGAGGCCGTCTTGCGCGGCGCCCTCGCGGTCGGCGCCCACTATCTCGACACCACCGGCGAGCAGGCGTTCATGCGCGAGATCTACGAGCGCTACGAGTCGGCCGCCCGGCGGGCGAATCGTTGTGTCATCAACGGTATGGCGTTCGAGATCGCCCTCGGCGACTGGGCGGCGGCGCTCGCGGCGGCAGGCCTCGGGGACGGCCCCGCCGTCGACGAGATCGCCGTCGCCTACGCCGTCTCCGGCTTCCACCCGTCGGCCGGCACGCGCCTGTCGGCCCTCGCCCAGCTCGCGGCCGACGCGGTCGTGTGGGAGCGCGACCGGTGGGATCCGGCTCCCGCGGTCGACCGCCGCACGTTCGCGTTCCCCCCGCCGTTCGGCGAGCGCACCGCGGTCGGGTTTCCCTCCGGCGAGGTCATCACCGTGCCGCGTCACATCTCGGTTCGCCGCGTGCGCACGTATCTCGCCCTGCCGCCCGGCCCGGTCGGCGCCGTCGTCGCGCGCGTCGGCGGCCGCGTCGCCGCGCTGGCGCGGTCACCGGCCGCCGCGTGGGCGCGCCGCATCGCCGAGCGCGCGCCGCCGCCGACGAGCGGCCAGCGGCGCGCCAACGCGTTTGCCGTCACCGCCACCGCGCGCCGCGGTTTCGACTCCGCGCAGGTCACCGTGTCGGGCAGCGACGTCTACGGCATCACCGCGCGCATCGCCGCGTTCGCCGCCGACCACCTCGCCGCCGGCCGCAGCCGCGCCACGGGCGTCGTCGCGCCGGCCCAAGCCTTCGACGCGCTCGCGTCGCTGCGCGCGCTGCCCGTCGCGCTCACCGCCAGCTACCCGTTGCCCGCGAGGCACGCCGATGTGGACTGCTCTGAGTGAAACCCCGCTGTCGCGCCGGCTCAGCGTGCGACATTTCCGCCTGCACAACGGCCTCGAGCTGCTGCTGTTGCCCGACCCGTCCGCGCCGATCGTGTCGTACCAGACGTGGTATCGCGTCGGCTCGCGCGACGAGCGCCCGGGCAAGACCGGCATCGCCCACCTGTTCGAACACCTGATGTTCAATCAGACCGAATCGCGCGGGCCCGGCGTGCTGGACCGCGAGATCGAAGCCGTCGGCGGCGACACCAACGCATCGACCTGGGTCGATTGGACGCAATACCGCATCAGCGTGCCGGCCGACCGGCTCGACCTCGCCATCGACATCGAGTCCGACCGCATGCAGCACCTCGTGCTCGAACCGGAGCCGCTGGAAGCGGAACGCGAGGTCGTCATCAACGAGCGGCTCATGCGCGTCGAGGACGACGTCGACGGGTTTCTCGACGAACAGTTGATGAAACGCGCGTTCGCGGGACACCCGTACGGCTGGCCGACGATCGGTTGGATGGAAGACATCCGCGCGATCACCCTCGACGACGCGCGCGCGTTCTACCGGACCTACTACGCGCCCAACAACGCGGTGATCGTCGTCGCCGGCGACGTCGACGCGGCCGCGGCGCTCGACGCGATCGAGCGCGCGTACGGCGACATCGCGCCGGCGGAGCTGCCGCCGCGGCGGCGGGTGCCCGTCGCCGGCCGCCCCGGCGAGGTCGCGCGATTCTCCAAGCCGGTGCCGGCCGACCGCGCGATCGCCGCCTACCCCGTTCCGCCGCAGAGCCATCCCGACTGGCCGATCGTCGACGCGATCGTCGCGCTGCTCACCGGCGGGCCGTCGGCGCGGCTGTACGAGCGGCTGGTCGTCGACGCACAAATCTGCACGTCGGTCGACGGGTTCGTGCTGCCGTTTGCGGAGGCATCCCTGCTGGAGGTCTCGTTTTCGCTGGCGCGCGGCCACACGGCCGACGAGGCACTCACCGAACTGGACGCCGCTGCCACCGCGCTGTGCGACGTCCCCGTCCCCGAGCGCGAGCTGGCGAAGGTCAAGCGCTGGGCGGAGACCGACTTCTGGGCGCACCTTTCGACCGCCGACGGGCGGGCCGAGGCGCTCGGCCACTATCACGTGACCGTCGGCGACTACCGCGCGCTGTTCCGCACGGTCGACGAGGTCCGCGCCATCAACCCCGCCGACGTCCAGCGCGTCGCCAACCGCTACTTCGACTCCGACCGCCGCACGGTCGTCATCGCGGAGCCGGCATGAAGCGCATCCTCGAGCTGTCCGACGATATCCCGCTCGTCTGGTATCAGATCCTCGCGCGCGGCGGCGCCGCCGCCGACCCGCCCGGCCGCGAGGGGACTTTGCGCCACGCCGCTCTGCTCGCCCGCCGCGGCGCCGGCGACCGGTCGCGCGCCGACATCGACCGCGCCCTCGACGAGCTCGGCGCGACCCTCGAGGTCGTCGCCGGCCGCGACAGCATCGGCCTGCGCGGCGTGTGCTTGTCGCGCCACGTCGACGACGTCGTCTCCATCGCCGCGGACATCCTCGCGCGCCCCGCGATGGACCCCGACGAGCACCGCAAGCTGCTCGTGGAGACGCGCGGCGTGCTCGACGAGCTGCGCGACGACGACGCCGCGCTAGCGCAGCGCTATTTCGCGCGCGACTTCGGCGGCCCGGCGGCCTACGCGCGTACGGCCATCGGCACCGAGGACTCGCTCGACGCGATCGACCTCGACGACGTGCGCGCCGCGTACCGGCGCGCGGTGGTGCCCGACAACCTCGTCGTCGCGTTCGCCGGCGACGTCGACGAGGTCCGCGCGTGCGCTCTCGCCGATCGGCTCGCCGCCGACCTGCCCACCGATCCGCCGCCGGCTTTGCCTGACGTCGCCGCCGAGCCGGCCGCCGGCCCGACGCGCGCGCTCGTGGTCGACAAGCCCGACCGCGCGCAGGTCCAGTGCGCGATCGGCCACGTGGGACCGCGGTACGGCACCCCGGAGTTCGACGCGCTCATCCCGGTCGAGACGGTCTTCGGCGGCACGTTCACGTCCCGGCTGATGCAGGAGCTGCGCGTCCGGCGCGGGTGGACCTACGGCGCCGGCTGCCAACTCGGCCGCGCGCGCGGCAACCTGTGGTTCCGCGTCGCCTTCGCGTCGGCCGAGGCCGTCGCCGCGGACGCCGTCGCCCGCGCCATCGACATGATCGGCGAGCTGGCGCGCGACGGCATCACCGACGACGAACTCGCGTTTGCCAAGGGCCACTTGCGCGGGGCATGGCCGTTTTCGATTGCGACGCCGCGCGCGCGCGCACACCTGCGCGCCGAGTGCGCCGTCTACGGGCTCGACGACGACTACGCCCTGCGGTTTCCCGACCGCATCGCCGCCGTCACCGCGGCCGCCGCGCGCGACGCGATCGCCGCGTGGCTGCGGCCCGCGTCGCTCCTCACCGTCGCCGTCGCCACCGCCGACCGCTTCGCGCTGCCCGGCGCCGCCGTCGAACCGTTCACCTCCTATTGACGCCCGCGCGCCGGCGCGCGTCACGACGCCAGCGCGCGCAGCGCGGCCGCCGGATCGTTCGCAATCACGGCGTCGACCCCGAGCCGGCGCAAACGGCGCAGCTCGGTGGCGCCGTCGGCCGTCCACGTCACGACGCGCCAGCCGCGCCGCCGCCACCGGCGCATCGCGTCCGCCGTGACCAGCTCGTGGTGCGGATGGATCGACCACGGGCGCAACACCGGCCCGGGCCAGCCGCGCCGGCGCGCGTACCCGGCGCCGGCGCCCACCAGCAGACCGGCGCGCACGCGCGGCGCCGCCGCCCGGACGACCGCGACCGCGGCCGCGCGGAACGACGACACCACGGCGCGGTCGCCGAGGCGATCGGCGACCCGGCGGGCGACCGCGGCGACCCACCCCGCGTCCACCGCGCCGTCCACCTTGATCTCGACGTTCACGAGCATGCCCGCGACCAGATCGATCGCGTCGTCGAGCGACAGCGCGCGGCTGCCGTCGACGAGCGCGATCCGCCGCAGCTCGGCCACGGTGAGGTCGGCGACGCGCTCCGGCCGTCCCGCCACGCGCACCAGGTCCGCGTCGTGGAGCACGGCAGTGCCGCGGTCGCCCGTCGGCCGCACGTCGAGTTCGACCCCGTCGGCGCCGTCGGCCCGCGCCGCCGCGAATGCCGCCGCGGTGTTCTCGAGGCAGCGCGCGCTGGCGCCGCGATGGGCCAGCACGAGCGGCCGCCCGCGGTCACTCGACCAGGGCACGGTGCATCGCCTCGACCAGCGCGTCCACGTCCTCGGCCGCGCAGTACAGCGTCACCCGCAGCGGGGTGGCCGCGACCTCGTCGATCGGGCACGGGGCGGCCGCCAGCGCCCGCGCCAGCGACACGCCGGCGCCGACCGCACTCACGGCGCCGACCCCCTCGGCGACGTCGACCCCGCCGGCCTCCAGCGCGCGCCGCAGCGCCGGCCAGTCCGGCACGTCGTCGAGGCTCAGGTAGACGACCGCGCCGCCGTCCGCGTCCGCGCGCATGTGTTGTATCGACAACCCGTCGAGGCGCTGCGCGGCATCGCGCGGGCTGGCGAAACGCAGCCGCACGAGCCCGCGCTGGCCGGCGATGCCCGCCACCGCCCGCGGCTCGCCGATGCCGACGCGCGTGCCGCCGTCGGCCCGGTCGGTCGCGCGCGCGTACAGCGCGATGCCCGAACGCCGCGCGATGTCGACGCACGCGGCGTGCAGCACGCGGGCGCCGTGCGCCGCCAGCTCCTCCATCTCGTCGCAGGTGATCGCGTCGAGCAGCTCCGCGGCGCTCACGATGCGCGGGTCCGCAGTGTACACGCCGTCGACGTCGGAACAGATCTCACAATACTCGGCGCCGAGCGCAGCGGCGAGGGCGACCGCGGTCGTATCGGAACCGCCCCGCCCGAGCGTGGTGATTTCCCGCTTGTACGACACGCCCTGGAAGCCGGCGACGATCACGACGCGCCCGCGCTCGAGCTCGTCCTGCACCCTGACCGGACGCACCTCGATGATGCGCGCGCCGCTGTGGCGGTCATTGGTGAGGATCCCGCACTGCGAACCGGTAAACGAGATCGCCTCGAAGCCGAGTTCGCTCACCGCCATCGACAGCAGCGCCATCGAGATGCGTTCGCCCACCGACAGCAGCATGTCCAGCTCGCGGCGCGGCGGCGCCGGCGACACGCGCTTGGCCAGCGCGAGCAGCTCGTCGGTCGTGGCGCCCATCGCCGACACGACGGCGACCACGCCGATCCCGTCGCGGCGCACCCGCACGATCCGCTCGGCGACCCTGCGAATTCGCTCCGGATCGGCGACGGACGAGCCGCCGTATTTCTGCACCACGATGCGCACGTAAATCGGCCGGCCTCCTGCGGCCGGCGCGCTTGCTACAATAGCACCGTGGCTCGGCTGTGGATTGTCGTGGGCGCGCTCGCCGCCGCGTGCGGGGCGAACCCGCACCCGCCCGTGGTCCCGCGGCCGGACCCGCCGCCGGGCCCGCTGGTTGACGCGCCGTACGACCTGGCCAACGACCAGGACCTGCAGTGGGTGCGCCAGCAGTACGACGCGCTGGACGCCGGCGCGCCGGCCCGCGACGCCCGCCGCGCCGAGCTGGCGGCCGAGTACGCGCGCCGGATCGACGCGCACCTGGCGCGCGGCCAGCGCGACCGCGCCTACGACGCGCTGGTGGAACTGCTCGGCCTGTGGACGCCGGCGGAGATCCGCGACGGCCGCGTCGCCCCGCTGGCCGACTACGCCGAGCAGATCGAGGCGCTGCGCGCGTCGTTTTTTCGGTCGGGCGACGACGAGCAGGCGGCCGTGTGTACGGTGGCGCTGATGGCCGCCGCCCCCCCGCGCGCGGCCGAACTCACCGCCCGCCTCGACGAGATCCTCGCCTACGCCGACGACCTGGCGGTCGCCGAGCACGGCGACGCCGCGGCCCGCGCCGGCGCGATTGCCGTGCTCGAACACGTCGTCGATGCCTTCGCCCATCCGGTCGCCATCGACCGGCTCGCCACCCTGTACGCCGACCGCCAGCGCGCGATCGCGGCGCTGATCGCGCGCGGCGGCGACCCCGACTTTCACGGGCTGTTCGCGGCGCACGGGCGCGGCATGTTCCGCGCCGCGTGGGACATGGCGCGCCTGTTGGTGCGCGCCGGCCGCTTCGACGACGCGCGCCGCGCGGTGGACGCGGTGCACGGCATCGGCGAGTCGCCGCCCCTGCGCGCCGCGCTCGCGGGCGCGCTCGACGCCGACGCCGACGCGCGCGCGTGGATGTCCCTGGCGACCGCGTTCGTATCCGACAAGGAGGAGGACTCCGATCTCGACGCCGCGTTCGCCGTGTGCGCCGAGGGGGTCCGCCGGTTTCCCGACTTTCCCATGCTCGCGCGCATGGCGTCGGCGATCGCGCGCGAGCGCTCCGAGCTACCGCTGGCGATCGCATATGCCGAACGCGCCTACCGCGCCGATCCCACCAATCGCGACGTCGCGGACGACCTGGCCGAGCTGTACGAGGCGCGCGTGACGCGGCTCGCTCTGTCCGAGCGACCGGTCGCGGCCACCCGCGCGCTCGCGGCGCTCGAGCGGTTCCACCGCGACGCGCAGCGGCGATGGCCGCGCACGCGCCTGGCGCGCGACCTGGCCGACGCCTACGCGGCGATGGGCCGCGGGATGGCGAGCCTCGGAGAGATCGCGCGCGCCAAGCGGTACCTGCGCCGGTCGATCGCTCTGCGGCCGACCCTCGCCGCGCTCGAACTGCTCGGCACGATCGCGCTCAAGCGCGACGACCCGGCCGGCGCGATCGCGCCGCTTGAGCGCGCGCTCGCGTTGCCGGCGCGGGGCGAGGACCTGTTTGCGCGCGGGCGCGTACGGCGGCTGCTCGGCGAAGCGTATGCCCGCGCCGGGCAGGCTGCACGCGCGCGCGACCAATGGACGCTGGCGCTTGCGCAGTGGAAGGCGCTGCTCGACAACGACGCGTTGCGCCCGGCGGGACGCGCCGAGGCGCTCATCGAGACCGGCAAGCTGTTGTGGCTGCTCGGCGAACCGGACGCCGCGCTGTCCGCGTTCGAGACCGCGGTCGACACGGCGCCGCAGTCCTCGTCGACCTATGCGGACGTCGTCGCGTTCTTGATCGTGCGCGACCGCTACGCCGACGCGCTCGACGCCTACCACCGAGCGCTCGGGCGGTCCGACGTCGGCGACTACTTCAAGACGTACATGTCGCTGTGGGTGCTGGCCGAGGCGCGGCGCGCAGGCCGTGCGGCTGACCCGAACGCCATCGCGTACCTGTCGCGCCGCGACGGGCGCTTGTGGGAGGATCGGCTCGCGCGGTTCGCGCTCGGCCGCGAGGACTACGCCGTGCTGTCGCGCGCGGCGACGACCCGCGGCCGGCGCGCGGAGCTGTGCTACTACGCGGCGGTGCTCGGCGGCGACGCCAACCGCGCCCGCGCGACCGCATTGCTGCAGCGCGTGGTCGACACCGGCATGGTGCTGTTTTTCGAGTACGACATGGCCAAGGTGCTGCTCGAGCGCGCGCGCCGCATGGCGCGGTGAGCTGCGCGCGCACCCGCGGCGCCGGTGACGGCCTGCCCCCGACTGCGGTAGGGTCCGGCCGATGAACCGCGTGCCCGCGCTCCATCCCGCTCGCTCGGCGACTCGCGGCGGCAGCTCGCCGATGGTCGCGCGATCAACGACTCGCGCGCTGGCGGCTGCCCTGGCCGTCGTCGCGACCGCCGCGATCGCCAGCTGCGGCCAGCGCGGCGAGTACGACCGCAGCAGCCCGGAGGCAACGGTGCGTTCCCTGTTTCGCGCGCTCGCGGCCGGCCGCATTCCGGCCGACGTCGGCCTGCTGTTCGCCGACGACCGCGAGGTTGCGCGGTGGACGCTGTGGTGCGAGCATCATGGTTGCGCCGGTGGGACGATCAGCCGCCTCCGCACCGAGCAGCGCACCGGATCCACCGCGGTGTTGCGCATCGACTATGAAATCTACGGTCGCGGCAAGACCCTCGCCTCCCGCGGCACGGACGCGCCGGTCACCCTCGTTCGCGACGGCGACGCGTGGCGGATCGTGCAGTTTGGCGAGCGCATCGTCGTCCGCACCGACGAGCCCGGCACGCGGCCCCGCCCGCGCGAAGCCGACGCCGCGCCGCCGCGCGATGGCGGCGGCGCTGGCGTGCGCGGCGGCCGCTAGCTGCCGCGCCCCGACGGCGGGCGCTCCGGCACCGGCCCCCGAGCCGGCGCCGCGGTTTCCGCACGGGCCCCACGCGGCGGTCGCGTGCGTCGATTGCCACCCGGTCGCCGATCGGACCACCGCGCGCCTCGCGCGTCCCGGCTCGAACGACCATGCGCCGTGCGACCGCGCCGAGTGCCACCGCGCGGAATTCTTGTCCACGCCGGGTCCGCTGTGCACCGTCTGTCACGAGGACGTCGACCCGACCGGCGCGGCGCCGTCCGAACTCGTGCCGTATCCGCCGCCGCGCGGTCGCGGGGCGCTGCCGTCGGCGTTTTCGCACGCATCCCACGTGCGGTGGGACGCGATGGAAGCCGCGGTCGGCTTCCACGTAGCGTGCGGCGACTGCCATCGGCCCGCCGCGAACCGCGCGGCTCCTGGATTGCCCGGCCACGCGACGTGCGCGCGCTGCCACGTCGCCGAAGCTGCGCCGCCGGGCGCACCGCGCATGACGGAGTGCGCCGCCTGTCACCGGTCGGCACAAGGGCGCGCGCCGCGCCGGCCGCGGCTGATCGCGGGGGACCTGCGATTCGCTCACGCCGACCACGAGGTCGATCGACGGGGCAAGCCGATCCGCTGCGCCGAGTGTCACACCGACATCGCTTCGGTCGCACGCCGCGGCGCGCACCGGCCGCCGCCGACCGCCGCCTGCGTCGCGTGCCACGACGACGACAGCCGCACGCCGCCGGAGCTGAGCATGCGCGAGTGCGAGACGTGCCACGCGACGCGCAGCGCCAGCTTCGGCACGCTCGCACCGCGCTCGCACCTGCCGGCGACCGCCCGGCCGGAGAACCACACGCTCGCGTTCCGCCGCGACCACGCGACCGAGGCGCGCGTCGCCGGCGAAACGTGCGCCCGCTGCCACCTGCTGATGTCCGGCTCCTCCCGGGACACCTGCGACGAGTGCCACCGCGCGATGCGCCCTCACGACCACACCATCGGCTGGCGCGAGTTCGACCATGGACCGCAGGCCGCGACCGAGTCGGAGCGATGCGCCACCTGCCACGCCGGCGACTTCTGCATCGCATGCCACGCGCGACCGCCGCGCTCGCACCTGCCGCTCGTCGACTTCGCGGCGGGCGGCCACGCGGTCCCCGCGGCGCTCGACACGCGCGCGTGCATGGCGTGCCACGACGTGGCGCGCGACTGCCTCGCACCGTGCCACGGAGGGCCCCGGTGACCGGCGTGCGGTGCGCTGCCGTCGCGGCCGCCGTCGCCGCCATCGCGCCCGCGCCAGCCGGCGCCGAGCCGGCCGATCTGCGCCTGCACGAGCCCCCGGCTCCGGCCGCGCCCGCCCACCTCGCCATGCGCGCGCCGGACGGCTCGGCCGCGGCGCCGTCCCGCGACCGCCCCGGCCGGCCGAGCGCGGCCGCCTCGCCGGCGACCTCGGTGCCGCTGTCCGACCGGCTCGGCCGCGCCGTCATCGACTCGCTGTCGGCGCTCCCCGACCAGATCGCGCGACTCGACGACAAGGTCGTGTTCCGCATGCAGCTGGGCGTCGGCATCGACGGCGGCGAGCCGCGCGGCGCGACTCCCACGCTGGCCAGCGGCGCACCGCTCGTCGACGTGGACGACGGCGGGTTCTACGCCCCCCTTCGCACGTACACCTTCGGCGACGCCGTCGTCGGCACGCGCGGCCTGCTCGTGCCGAGCCTGGCGACCTACTTCGCGTCGCAGTTCCGCGTCGACCACGCCGCGCGACCTCCCGCCGGCCCGGTGCCGACGGTGTTCGACGAGGTCGGTGACACGATCGCCGTCGTGCCCTACTACGGGTACGCGGAGGTCGCCGGCATCTCGAAGGCGCCGTGGCTGCGGCCGCTGTTCGTCCGCGCCGGCCGCCAGTTCCGCTACGGCCCGGCCATCGCACACTTCGACGGCGTCACCCTCGGGTACGACGGCCCCGCGGTGTCGGCCGGCGCGTTCGCCGGCCAGCGCGTCGCTCTGTTCGGCTTCAACGGCGCGGGTGCGCGCGGCGCGATCCGCGGCGCGGACGTGCGCGTCAATCTCTACCGGCTCCGGCGCACCCCGCTCGTGATCGGCGCGCGCGCGCTGTCGTTCGACGACGTCGCCCACCTCGAGGCCGACGTCGGCCTGCAAGTGACGCGCGACGTGCTGGTCCGCAGCGCCGTCCGCGCCCGCGACGGCGTGCTCGCGCGCGAACACGCCAGCATGCGCGCGAGGCTGTCGCGCGTCACGACCCTGTTCATCTCCATCGACAATCGCCACGCGCGCGACTGGAGCTACGATCTGCTGGTCGGCGGCCCCGCGACCGACGACCCGGACGACCCGCGCCGGTATCTCGGGCTCGGCACACCGCTGCCGCGGCTGCGCGCGGCGGTGCGGGCCGGCACGGTGCTGTTCGACAACGTCGATCTGCTCGTGCGCGGCGCCATCGCACGCCAGCGCGTCGACGATCCCGCGGCCGCGTCGCCGTTTTTTCCCAGCTACAGCGAGGCGGGAGCGGCCGCCGAGGTGCGGTTTCGGCGGAGCCTGCGGGTCGGCGCCGCGATCCTGATGCGCCGCTACCGCCGTGCGGCGACGACCGCGCCGCTGTCGGATGTGCCCGCCGTGCTCGCGGAGCCGCTGGCCTTCGGCGAACGGTCGTTCTTCCACGGCGACCTGTCGTTGCACTACAACACCGGCATCGACGCGTTCGAAGCGCGCGCCGAGTTCTACAGCCGCGTCTATCGCGGCGCGCGTCATTTCGCCATCGCCGGCATCGATCCGTTCGACGTCGAATTCCGCTCGGGTGCGCGCTTCGACGTGCGCGCGCGAGTCACGGATCGGCTACGCCTGCGCGCGGAATATGAAACTGCATTCGCGGCGCGGCACCTGTCGCCCGAAATCGTCGGCACCAAGAGCCTGCGAGCGGTTGCTGAGGCAACGTTTTGACCGCGTGGATCGCCCTTGCCGCCGCCGTCGCGGCCAGTGCCACCGGCTTCGACCACGTCATTCACGAAGGTCGCGTCGTCGGCGCCGGACTCGACGACATCCCCTGCGCGCGGTGCCACGCGGTGGACCGGCGCGGCCGGCTGGTCCGCCCGCCCGACCACACCGCGTGTTTCGGCGCGTGCCACGGCGAGCCGCCGCGCCGCGGGCGCGTCCCCGCGCGCCTGTCCGACGCGCGCCGGCCCGTGTGCGCCGCGTGCCACGCGCCGGATGCGCTGGCCGCATACGCCGCCGGCCGCGCCCGCCGCCTCCCCGCCGCCTATCCGCCGTACGTCATCGCCCCCGACTACACGCTGCGCCTGTCGCACCGGACGCACGCGGCCGCGCGCTGCACCGACTGTCACCGCACGGGCGGGCCGCCACATCGCGCGTGCGCGCGGTGCCACGCCGCCGGCACGGCGCCGCCGATGACCGCGTGCGCCGACTGCCATCAGCCCGCGTTCGGTCCGGCCGTCGGTCCGGTCCTGTCGCGCGGACCGTTCCCGGTCACCGGCGCGTTCGACCACGCGCGCCACGCGCGCGCCGCCGGCGCAGCCGACTGCACCGCGTGTCACGCCGCCGTGCGCGACGCCGACGGCGACGCGATCCCGGCGCCGCGCACGGCCGACTGTGCGCCGTGCCACGACGGCCGCACGGCATTCGCCACGACCGCGCATTGCCGGCGGTGCCATCGGCCGGCATCGGCGCGGCCGGCGCGCGCGCCGCGCGAACCGTTTTCCCACGCCGCGCACGCGGGCGCCGCCGCGCTCGCGTGCGCCGATTGCCACCGTCTCGGCGCCGGCGGCATGCCCGCGCCGGTCGCCCCCGATCACCAGCCGTGCGCGCGAGCGGACTGCCACGCCGACGACTTCGCGTCGCCGCAGCCCCGCACCTGCGGCGCCTGCCACGTCGGCGACGAGCCGTGGCGTGCGCTCGCGTGGTTTCCGCCGCGGCGGGCGCGCAGCGAGTTCGGCGCGCGCATGCCGCACGCATCCCACCCGGGGGTCCGCGCGTGCGACCGCTGTCACGCGCCCCACCGCGGCCGCCAGCCGGTGCTGGCCGGACACCGGGCATGCAGCGATTCCGCTTGCCACGGCGGCGGCGCGCCGCCGGCAATGGCCGCGTGCGACGGATGCCACGCGCTCGGACGCGCCGCGGCGCGCGACCGCGCGGCCGCCGCCGAACCGTGGTCGGTGCGCGCGCGGTTTCGTCATGCGGGCCACGACGGCGCGTGCGATGCGTGCCATCGCATCGATGCAACGGCCCCCGAGGGCGTAGCGGCGCCCGCCAAAGCAGCCTGCGCGCCCTGTCACGACGGCGTCATCGCATTCAAGATGACCGGCCACGGCTGCAAGCGCTGCCACGGGAAGTGATACAACGCGACGTCATGCCCCGTACCATCGCCTTCGCGTTTGCATGCGCGCTGGTCGGCGCCTCGGCGCCCGCCGCCGCTCAGATCGTCAACGTGCAGTCGCTTCTGGCCGACGAACCGCCTGAGGGCCTATCCGGGTCGATCACCGCCAGCGCCGATTGGCGAACCGGCAACACCAATCTGCTCGCGCTCGCTGCCGCTCCACTCGTGCGGTTCCGCAGCGGCGACCACGTCGCGCTCGCGACGTGGCGCGGCGAGCTGCGCCAGAACAAGTCAGCGCCGGACGCGGACTTCACCACGATTGTCAAAAAGTCGTTCGCCCACGTGCGCTACCGCTACCGCGTGCGCCCGCGCGTGGTCGCCGAGGCGTTCGGCCAACACGTGTTCGACGAATTCCGCCGATTGCGGCTGCGCGTGGTCGCGGGCGCCGGCCCGAAGTTCGACGTGGTCGCGACCGGCCCGCTGCGGCTGTCAGTCGCCGTCGCCTACATGATCGAAATCGAAGAACTCAACGACGGCTACATCGACCCCGACAACGACCCGCCGTCGGCCAGCGGCATACACCACCGCGCGTCATCCTACGTCGTCGCGAGCTACCATCTCGACGACCGCGTCACGATCGCCAACACGATGTATGCGCAACCTCGGCTCGACGATCCGAGCGACATCCGCCTGCTCGATGACCTCGCGCTCGTCGTCAAGCTCGGCGACTCCGTGGCGATCACGACGGCGCTGTCGCTGTCGTACGATTCGCACCCGCCGACCGACGACCCCGCCGACCCAGCCACCGTGTCGGCGGTCGAAGCATTCGATTCGGCGCTGTCGTCGTCGCTCACCGTGTCGTTCTGACGCTGGCGAGGTCGCGCAGGCGGCCGCCGCTCGCGGTCAAAACGGCCACAGGTTCCACAAAAAGTACGCCGCCGCCAGCGCCGCGGCGGTCGCGGCCCACCCCGCCAGCAGGTGCAACCACCGTTCCGGCACCGGCGCGCGCCGCCAGCCAAGCGCCGCGTACGCAGCCGCCGCGGCGACCGCCGCGCCGCCGGCGCCCCACAACAACATCCCGTAGTAGCCGATCGGCACCGCGCCGGCGGGTCGCGGCGCGATCGCCCATCCGCCCCCCGGCGTGTAAATTGGTTTCGGCAGCGGGCCGAAATCCGACGCGACGTAGGCGACGCAAAACCCGATGACGCCGGCACACGCGGCCACGAACACGCGCTGATACCGCGGCACCCGGTCACCTCGTGAGCTTGAACAGCAGCGCGGCTACCGTGGCGAGCAGCACGACGGCGAGTCCGCGCCGCAGCGTCCGCGCGGGCAGCGTGCGGGTGAGGTTCGCGCCGACCTGGGCGGCGAGCGCGGCGCCGACCATCAGCGGGATCACCAGCCCGAGGTGGATCGTCCGGTAGTGCGCGTGCTGCACCGTGGCGAGCACGGCGACGGCCAACACGATCAAAATCCCCGAACCGGCGGCGCGCCGGATGTGGAAGCCGAAGCCGTAGAGCAAGATCGGAATCATCATGATGCCGCCGCCGATGCCCAACAAGCCGGCGAGCACGCCGTTGGCCAACCCGGTATACGCGACCGCGGGCGCCGATACGCGGCGCAGCCCGGCCGCGGGAAGATCGATATACGGTGGCAGGCGTATGCGCGCGAGCGGTCCGGGCTGGACCTCCTCGTCCACGCCCGGCGTCGTCTTACACCACAAGACATATGCCAGCACCGTGAACGACACGGCGTACACGCCGCTGACGACGGCGCGCTGCACGGCGAGCGGCTTGCCGGCGACGACGACCGTGCCCATCCCCTCCATCGCCAACAGCAACCGCGTCCCCGCGTCGACGCCCACGAGGCTCCCCGCCAGCGCGATCGCGTCGAATCGCCACTCGGCGAGCCCCAGCTTGCGGTAGCGCAAGAACGCCGCCAGACCGGTCGCGATCGTCTGGCACAGCGCCGCACCAACCGCGAACGGCAGCGGAATTCCCAATGCCACGTGCATCAGCGGCACCATCAGGAAGCCGCCGCCGACCCCGAACATCCCGGCGACCACGCCGACGCCGGCACCCAAGGCCGTGACGGCGGCGACCGACACGACGTGACCATCGAGAACCAGCGTCATGCCGTATCAGATCGTGTAGTCGACCATCGGCCGGTCGGGCGGGGGCTCGCCGCCGCGAGCGCCGCGCCGCCGGTCGATGCGATCGAACACCCACGCGCTCGCGACCCCCCACACGGCGGGGATCGCGAGACACGCAAACAGGTACAGCCAGAAATTCCAGTCGCGGCCGTCCACGGCCGCCCTAGCCTACCCCAGGGACCGGCCGTTCCTGAATACCGCGAGCCGGCTGCCGCGCCCACGCACCTCGCGCAGCGGTACTCCCCACGACCTCGGTGCCGCAAGGCTCCTACGTGGCGGCGGCGCGGCTGGGATGCCATGGGAGTCGTGTGAGGCGCACTGCGCTCGCGGACAGCCCGGCCGCCGTCAGTTGCCGGCGGTCGGCCGATCGTCGAACGGCACGACGGCTGCGGTGAAGTTGACGTAGAAGTACCACCCCCTGGTCGTGCCGTCGGGGCCGACGTCGCGGTCGTCGCCGATCGGATTGCCCGCGGTGACGTCGCACGAGCCCGGCGCGATCCCGCCCGCGAGGACCTCGGCCAGCGTCTTGCCGCCGATGAGCAACACGCTGTCGGGAATCGTCGCGGCCGCCGCGTCCGACTCGGACACGAAGCCGAGCAGCAGGCCATTGACCAGCCCGGTCGCCGGGTCCGCGTCGTAGGTGCCGGCGATCCGTGCCGACTGCAGCGGCACCGTCAGGCTGCCGAGTTGGAACATCGGCGCGTCGAACGCGCCGGTGGCGAAACACGGCCCGTCGACCGCGGCCGGTGGCGTCATATACGCATCGGTGACCGTGTTGGCGACGACGTCCAGACACGTGCCGGTCGCGGCGTTGGTGGCGGTCACCGAAATGCGCGGCGTGAGCGGGTCGGCCGTGCACTGGGTCATCGCCGGATCCGCGTTCGGCAGGCAGTTGCCGAACACGATGTCCATCGCGGTCGACTCGCCGTCCACCTGGTTGAGCGGCTTCATCACGTTCAAGATGGTCAGGTCGGCAAACCCGTCCATGTCGGCGTCCTGTTGAATCGCGTCGGGGAACACCGTGTTGTTGGCGGTGCTCGTCAGATCGGGACAATTGCCGTTGCCCGCGTCCCAGAAAATGTGCGGGTCGGCGAGCGACAGCGACACGATGCGGAACGCGGTGCGCTCGATTCGACAGTTTTCGTCGCAGTCGTCGGTGCCGAGTTCGCACTCCTGGGCGGGCGTGCCGCACGACGTCTCGCAGTCGCCGTCGGTGCGGTTGTTGCCGCCGTAGAACACCGGGCAGCACTCGTCGCCGGACACGGTCGCGGTCACCGGGTACTGCCAGCACTGCGCCTTGCACGTCCCCGCGCTGAGTAACAGCGCCCGCGTGCACGCATCGTCGGTAGGACACTCGGTCGGACACGCGCCCGGCTCGCCTGCGGCAATCGCGGTGTCGCACCGCTCGCCGCGCCCGGGCTGGAACGTGCCGTCGCCACACACCGCCGTGCCGGTCGCGCAGTCGTCGTCGGTCGTCGGGTCGGCACCGGGCGCGCAGCAGCCGTCGCCGTTTTCGACCACCGTGCGCGGCGCGTACTCGCAGGTCGCACGACACGCGCCGTCTCCCGGTCGGATGTCCTCCGGCACGACGAGCGTGTCGTCAGTGCACGGCTGGCCGTCGTCGCAGTCCGTCGGGCACGCACCCGGCTCACCGGCCGGGATCGCGGTGTCGCACGTTTCGCTCAGCTCGAGGATGCCGTTGCCGCACACGGGCGCGCAGTCGAAATCGTTGCGCTCGATCGCCCCGTCGACGGCCGGGCAGCAGCCGTCGCCGTCGATCAACGACTCGATGATCTGGTGGTCGCACTGCGCGGTGCAGCGCTCACCGGTCACCCCGTCGACGGTGCACGCGTCGCCGTCGTCGCAGTCGCCGGAGGCCATCGGACACGCGCCCGCTTCCCCCGCTGCGATGCCGACATCGCACGTCTCGGACGCCTGCACGATGCCGTCGCCGCAGGCGAATACGCACGCGGTGGTGCACTCGTCGTCGTCGTTGGTGTTGCCGTCGTCGCACTGCTCGCCGAAGTCCAGCCGGCCGTTTCCGCACCGGTCGACCGCGGCATCCGGGGTGTCGTCGGAGTCCCCCCCACAGCCGGCGGCCACCAGCCAAGCCGCCGCCGCCGCCACGCGCACTCCATTGGAAAACCAACCCATTCGTCGATGATACGCTCATCGGCGGGTTGCGGGCCAGCGAGCCATTTGTTCGCGGGCCGGCGGCCGCCGCGGGGTATCGTCCGGCCATGGCCTGGCACATCGCGGACAAGGTGTGTGTCGTCACGGGAGCCAACTCGGGTATCGGCAAGTGCGTCGCGACCGAACTCGCGCGCCGCGGCGCCCGCGTCGTGATGGTCTGCCGCGATTTGGACCGCGGCGCAGCCGCGCGCGCCGAGATCGAGGCGACCACCGGCGCGCGCCCCGAGTTGATGCAGTGCGACATGGCGAGCCTCGCGTCCATTCGCCGGTTCGTCGACGATCTGCGCGCGCGCACGGACCGCATCCACGTCCTGATCAACAACGCCGGCGCGATGTTCGACCGGCGCGGCGTCACCGCCGACGGATTCGAGCGCCACTTCGGCGTCAACCACCTGGGCTACTTCGCGGTCACCACGTGGCTGCTCGACCGCCTCGTCGCCGCCGCTCCCGCGCGGGTCGTCTGCGTATCGTCGATGGGCCACCGCCTCGCGCGACTGGACCTCGACGACCTGCAGTGCGAGCGGCGCTACAACCGCATCGTGGCGTACGGCAACTCGAAATTGTGCAACATCCTGTTTACCTACGAACTCGCGCGCCGACTCGAGGGAACCGGTGTCACCGCCAACTGCCTGCACCCGGGCGCCGCCGCCACCGGGTTCGGCCGCAGCGCCGGGCCGCTGTTCGCGGCGCTGATGAAACTCGGCCGGCCGGTGCTCGTGTCCGCCGAGGAGGCCGCGCGCACGCCGCTGTACCTGGCCACGTCTCCTGAAGTCGACGGCGTCACCGGCCGGTACTTCGTCAAGTGCCGGCCCGCGCCCAGCTCGCGCAGGTCGTACGACCGGGATCTGCAACGCCGCCTGTGGGACATCAGCGAACGGCTGATCTCGCCTTACGCTCCGGCCGAAGCGTAAGGCGTGACGCGATTCGCTGCACCCGCAACGATCCGGCGAACCCGGTCGTCTGGTCAGCGGCCCCGGCCGGCGATACACTCGACGCGTGACGCGACGGCTGTGGATTGCGGCGGTCGCCGCGCTCGCGGCGCTCGCCGGCGCCCCCGCGGTCGCCGAGGCCGACTCCGCGCGCGTCGTGCTGGTCGCCCCCGGCCCGGCGCTCGCCGATGCCGTGTCCACGGCCCTCGAGCCGTGGGGAGTCGCGGTCGACGTCGCACCCGCCGGCAGCCTCGGCGACGCACTGCCCGGCGCCGCCCGGCGCGCCCGCACCCTCGCCCGGCGCCGGCAGGCCGACGCGGTCGCGTGGATCTCGACCAACGCCGACGGCGCCGCCGTGTGGATCTACGACGCGCGATCCGACGACGTCGTCGCGCGCCCGCTCGCCGTCGCGCCGCCACTCGATCCGGCGCACGCCGCCGCGGTGGCGCTCACGCTCAAGACGCTGTTGCGCAAGAGTCGCGCCGCGCCGCCGCCGCCCACGTCGACCGCGCCCGCCCGGTCCGTCGGCATCGACAGCGCCGCGGCCGTGCGCGCGCGCCCGGGCGCGGGCGTGCCCGTCGAGCCGCGCCTGGCCCTCACCGCCCTGTGGGGCAGCGGCTGGCTGGTCGCGATCGCCGGCGCGAGCGCGGGCCCCGGCATTCGCGTCGACGAGGTGCGGTTCGTCGGCCGCTACACGGACACGACGGGCATCGTCGGCGCGCGGGTGCAGACCCGGGCGGGCCGGCTCGCGCTCGCGGGCCAGGCGGCGGCCGCGCTGCACGTCACCGCGCTCGACGGGGCGCTGCCGGACGCGGACCGGCGCGTCCACATCCGTCGCGTGAACCCCGCCGTGTCGCTCGGCGCGTCGGTCGCGGTCGCCATCGCGCCCGAGGCCGAGCTCGGCCTGCGGGTCGGCGGCGACCTGCTGTTGCGCACGCAGCGCTACCTCGTCGCCGGCGATCCGGTGCTCGCGCTGCCGCTGGTCGAGGTCGACGCGGCGGTGTGGCTCGCAGTCCGGTTCCTGTGACCGCGGCGCCATCCTCGGCGAGAACAATGCCTTTGTTTCCAACTGGTTGCGTTTTTTCTGCCACCCGCGCGGCCGCCGCCGCCACTGTGTGAGGTGAAGCCGCCGATGCAACCCGCCCACGCCGACGACCTCGCCCTCGCGAGCCGCTGCGCGGCCGGCGACCGGGACGCCCAGCGCGCGCTGTTTCGCGAGCACCGCGCGCGCGTCCACGCGACGTTGTACCGGGTACTGGGCTCCAACCGCGACATGGAGGACCTCGTCCAGGAGGCGTTCCTCGAGGTGTTCCGCTCGCTGGCCGGCTTTCGCGGGGACGCGAAACTCGCGACCTGGATCGACCGCGTGACGGCGCGCACCGCGTACCGCTATCTTGCGCGGCGGCCGCGACCCGCCGTTCACCTCGAGGCGGTGCCCGAACCGGCGGCGGCCGGCGCGTCCGCCGAGCGCCGCGCGATCGCGCGCGATGCCGTGCGTCGGTTGTATCGACACCTGGATCGGCTCGAACCGAAGTACCGCGTCCCCTTCGCACTCCACGTGATCGACGGCCGGCCGTTGCGGGACGTCGCGCGCATCACCGGCGCGTCGCTCGTCGCCACGAAGACGCGCGTGTGGCGCGCGCGCCGCGAGTTGATGCGCCGCGCCGCCCGCGACCCCGCGCTCGCCGCGCTGATCGCGCCCACCGCCCGGGAGACCGCGCCATGAACCGACCGCCGGAACCGTTCGACGTCGAACCCTTGTCGGCTCGCGATTGGGAGCGCATCGAGCACAACCTGTTTGCGGCACTGGACCGACAGCCGGCGCCGCCGCCCGCGGCGGTGGTGCCGCGCCGCGCGTGGATGTGGGCCGCCGCCGGCTGTGCGGCCGTCGCGGCCGCGGCGGTGGCGCTGTGGCCGCGCGCGGCGGGCGAGCCGGCTGCGCCGCAGGTGTCGCGCATCGCGACCGGCGACGAGCCGTCGCGCGTGTCGTTCGGTGACATCGCCGCCGACGTGGCGCCGCACTCGGCCCTGGTCATAAGCGGTGACGGCGCGCGCGGCGCCGTCGCGGTGCTCGAGCGCGGCGCGGCGCGGTTTGCGGTGGAACCGCGCCGCGGGCGGCCGGCGTTCGTCGTCCATGCGGGCGACGTGCGCGTCACGGTGATCGGCACCGAGTTCGCCGTCGCGCGCCACGGCGACGGCGCGTCGGTCGAGGTGTACCGGGGCACGGTGGAGATCGCGGCGCCCGGCGAACCGACGCAGCGCGTGGGCGCGGGCCACCGCTGGCCCGCCCGCGCCGCGGCCGCGACCGCCGGCGACAGCCCCGCCGGCGGCAGCGACGGTTCGAACGCGGCCCCGGACGCCGGGATCGACGCCCGCGCCGCCCGCGACGCGCGCCGCGACGGCGACGAGGCCGGCGACGGCCGGCGCGCGGGCGACGACCGCGACCGGCCCGCGGCGGCGCGCGACCGCCGCCGCCGCAGCACCGCGCCGCGCGACCGCGGCCGCTCCGGGCGCCCGCTCGCCGCGCAGTCCGCCGCGCCCGCGCCGAGCCCGCGGGACCGCTACGACCGCGCCGCGCGCCTCGAGGCGACCGACCCGTCCGCCGCGGCGGCGATCTACCGCGACCTCGCGCGCGGCGCCGGGCCGTGGGCCGCCAACGCGCTGTTCGCCCACGCGCGCCTCGAGCTGGACCGCGGCCGCCCCGCTCGCGCGCGCGAGCTGCTCGAAGCATATCTGCGCCGGTTCCCCCGCGGCGCCAACGCCGCCGATGCACGGGCCCTACTGGAGAGGTTGCCATGACAACGACAACGATGCGCACGATCGCCGCGGCGGTGTTCGCGACCGCCGCCGTGGCCGCGACCGCCGGATGCGGCCGCGAAGATGTCGAACTCGGCGGCGGCGACGCCGGTGCCGGCACGGGAGACGGCGGCGGCGGGCTGCCCGGACTCGTCGACCTGTCCATCACGCCGGACCGCGTCGACCTCGACATTGCCGACCTCACCGCACCGCAGACCGTCACCTTCGTGGCGACCGGCCGGTTCGACGACGGCTCGGAGCGGGATGTCACTGCCAACGTGACGTGGGGGGTGGACAACGACGCACCCGGCGCGTTCACGGCACCCGGCACGTGGGTGTCGTCCAACCGCGCGGGCGGCCCGGTCACCGTCGAGGCGAGATCCGGCGCGGTCGCAGCCACCGCGACCATCACCGTCGTGTTCCGGCCCACGCTCGACGACCCCGCGTTCCCACCGCCGCCGAACGCCGACGACCTGTTCGACCCGAGCAAGCCGGTGTCGACGGGCGATCCCGCGGCGCCGCGCATCGTCTACCCCGCGCACGAGGTCCAGTTCCCGGTCAACGTCTATCGCATCCTGTTTCAGTTCGACCCGGGAGCCGACACGGACGTGCACCGCATCCGGTTTACGTCCGACTACCTCGACATGTCGGTGTACACGACCGGCGATCGATGGCAGGCCGACGAGACCGCGTGGCAGTTTCTCGCGGACACGAACGCGGGCGGCAAGGTCGTGATGACCGTCGCCGGCGTCGACCTCGACGCACCCGATACGATCTACGAGAGCGCGCCGATCGACGTGTATTTCTCGCGGTCCGCCGTCGAGGGAGCCATCTACTACTGGTCGACCTCGTCCGAGGGCGTCATGAAGGGCGTGCTGTCGGACCCGGCGCCGACCAAGTTCTACTCGACGCCGCCGAGCACCACGTGCGTCGCGTGCCACACCGTGTCGCGTGACGGCACGCGCATGGCGGTCGGCTACGACGGCGAGGACTTGCAAGAGATCGCCGTGCCGGCGCGCGACGTGCTGATCCCCGCGGGCACCTATCCGATGGGCTGGGCCACGTTTTCGCCCGACGGTTCGCTGCTGATGATCGCCGACAAGGGCACGCTCACCGTGGTCGACGCCGACACCGGTGCGCCCGTCGGTCCCAACGGGGGTGCGCTCGCCGTCACCGGTGTCACCCACCCGGACTGGTCGCCGCTCGGCGACGGGGTGGTCGTCGCCCAGTGCGCGTCGGCGAACAAGAACAAGGACGTGCAGGAGTGCGCGATCGCGCGCATCCCGTTCGACGGCGCCGCATGGGGCGACCCGGAGGTGCTCGTGCCGTCGACCGGGCCGGACGACAACAACTTCTTCCCCAAGTATTCGCCCGACGGCCGGTGGATCGCCTACGTCCACGCGCAGGGCAAGTCCAAGGACCAACCCACGTCGGAGCTGCGCATCGTGCCGGCGACCGGCGGCGACCCGATCGTACTCGACAAGGCCAATCGCCGCGTCGGTCCCGACGACGGCGTCGCCGACACCGGCAGCACGATGCCGACGTGGGCGCCGTCTACGCATCCCGGCACCCAATGGCTAGCGTTCTCGTCCACCCGCGACTACGGCAAGGTCCTGGTCGGCGACAAGGCCGACCAGTTGTGGGTCGTCGCGCTCGATCTCACCCGCGCCGAAGCGGGCGACGATCCGAGCTATGCGGCGTTCTGGTTGCCGCTGCAGGACGTCACCGAGCGAAACCACCGGGCGTTCTGGGCGCACGACGCCGACAACCCGTGCGACGGCGTCGAGGTGTGCGACGAATTCGACAACGACTGCGACGGCATCGTCGACGAGGACTGCCTGCCGTGCGGCGCCGACGAGGTCTGCTTCGACGGCGCCGACAACGACTGCGACGGGCTCGTCGACGAGGGCTGCATCGACTGACGGCAGCGGCGGCCTGCAACGACCGGCACGGCGCGGGAACGCGCGCGTGCGCCGCGGCCGCTAGCGGAACACGAACGGGTAGGCGACCGACCCGCCGTCGCGCGTCTCCGGGAAACGCAGA
>RFGE01000068.1 GCA_003696105.1 Deltaproteobacteria bacterium
GACCGGTGCATCGCGCCGCGGACCGGCGCATCCCGCCGCGGACCGGCGCATCGCGGGCGCCGGCGCATCGCGGGCGCCAGACGCCGGACGCGACCGGCCGGCCGACGCCGCCGGCGCGTGCGCCTCCACCCGGGCCGCCGAGCGCCGGGAACCGCGTTCGCCGCCCCGGCGGCTTGACACGACGTATCACGATGTATCACAATGTAGCGCAAGATGACGGCAGACGACCGACGGCGCGGCGGGCGCCGGTCCGCCCGCACCCGCCCGGACGAGCGCAAAGAACGGGTGCTGCACGCGCGCATCCCCGAGTCGCTCGAGTCCGAGCTGCGCGAGCGCGCCAGCCGGCTCGGCGTGTCCGTGTCGAACCTGGTCCGCAACGTCCTGCAAAACGCGTTCGGCCTGGTCGACGACATCGTCGCCGACGCCCACGACGTCGCGCGCTCCGCACGCGACGCCGCTGCCCGCGACCGGCGCGCCGAGCCGGTCGTCCTCGGCTGGCAGCCGCTCGTACTCGAGATCAACGCGGTGTGCGCGCGCTGCAACGCCATCTTGCCGCGCGGCCAGCGCGCGTACGTGTCGGTGCTCGACCGGCCGGGCGCGCGCGCGTTCCGCTGCACCGCCTGCACCCCGACGCACCCGGAGGACACCACGCCATGACCACGACCGCCGCCCACCCCGCCGCGCGCGCCGTCGACCAGGCGCTCACCGCCGTCGGCCGCGTCCTCGGCCACGTCGACCGCCTCGTCGGCGACGTGTCGCGCGACTCGCTCGCCGTCGCTCGCGAGGCCGAAGCGCTATATCGCGCCGTCACCCGCGAGACCGGCGCGCGCGCGGGCAGCGTGCGCGATGCCGTGCGCAGCTCGCCGCGGTTCGCGCGCGTGCTGGCCGAAGCGGCGCGCACGATCGCGAGCTACCGCATCTACCGGGCGCGCGCCGACGTCGCCGGATCGCGCGCCGACGCGGTCGACGCCCTCCACCGGCGCAACGCCGAGCGCATCTACGAGCTGTGCGTCCAGTTGCGGGGCGGCATCCTCAAGCTCGGCCAGTTCGCGTCGGCGCGCGTCGACCTGCTGCCGCCGGCGTACGTCGACGCGCTCGGCCGCCTGCAAGACCGCGTGCCGCCGGTCGACGCGTCCTCGATCCGCGCCCGCGTCGAGGACGAACTCGGCCGGCCGGTCGACGACCTGTTCGCGTCGTTCGACGACGAGCCGATCGCCGCCGCGTCGCTGGCGCAGGTCCACGGCGCCGTCCTTCCCGACGGGACGCGCGTCGCGGTGAAGGTACAACTTCCCGGGATCGAGTCGATCATCGACACGGACCTCGCCGCGCTGCGCACGGTCGCCCGCATGCTCGGCGACCTGCCGATCGCGGGCGACATCGACACCGTGGCCGCCGAGCTGTCGCGCTCGGTCCGCGCCGAACTCGACTTTGCCGCCGAAGCGGACGCCGCCGAACGGTTCCGCGCGCGCTTCCGCGACCGCGACGACGTCGTCGTCCCGCGCGTCTGTCGCGAGCGGTCGTCGCGCCGGGTGCTCACGCTCGAGCGCATCGACGGCGACCGGCTCGTCGACTGGCTCGACCGGGCCGACGCCGGCGAGCGCGACACCGCGCTGGCGACGCTGATCCGCTGCTTCTGCGAACAGGTGCTCGTGTGCGGCGAGTTCCATGCGGACCCGCATCCGGGCAACTTCCTCGTGCTGCCGGGCGGCCGCATCGCGCTGCTCGACTTCGGCAGTGTGCAAGCTCTCACTCCGTCGCGGCGGCGCGCGTACGCCCAACTCGCGACCGCGATCGTGGCCGGCGACGGCCCGCGCACGACCGCGCTGATGGCGGAGCTCGGGTTTGCCACGCGCGACGGCGACCCGGACGCCCTGCGCGCCTTCGCGGACGCATTCCTCGACGCATTCCGCGACACCGCGACGACGTTCGACGCGCGCGCCCTCGATCCGCGCGCCGAGTTCGAGCGGGCGCTGGCGCTCGCGCGCCGCCACCCGATCGCGCGCGTCCCGGCCGACTTCGTCCAGCTCGGCCGCGTATTCGCGACGTTGGGAGGACTCGTCCTGCACTACCGGCCGCGCATCAACCTGTTCGCGCTGATCGCCCCACACCTGGCTCGCGCCACCGCGATATAATTCGCCGGTGAGTACGGCGCTGTACCGCGCGCGACTGCGCGCGTGCCCGGGCTGTCGCACGCCGATGCGACAGGTGGCGCTGCGCAGCATGCGAGGCCGCGGCGGCGTCGACCTGTGCGACCGCTGCGGCGGCGTGTTCCTCGAGTTCTTCGACGGCGAACCGTCGGCGCTGTCGAAAGAGATCAAGCAGCACCTGCAACACACCGAGACGCAGCACCGCGCGCCGCTCGGCCACGGCGACCCGCTCGCGTGCCCCGACTGCGAGCGGACCATGGACGTGCATCCGTACCTCGACGAGGGGCCGCACATCGCGCGCTGCAACCGGTGCATGGCGGTGTTCGCCACTCCCGAGCAGATCCTCGCGCTGTCCGCGTTTCAGTTCATTCAGGACACCCCGCCCTGGTACACCCGACTCGTCGACTTGCTCCGTAGTATGTTCGCCGGGCCGTGAAGGTCCACCTCATCGACGGGACGTTCGAGCTGTTTCGCGCGCACTACGGCGCCCCGTCGGCCCGCTCGCCAGACGGCCGCGAGGTCGGCGCGACGCGCGGGCTGCTGCGATCTCTGGCGGCGCTGTTGCGCGAGCCGGACTGCACCGACATCGCGGTCGCGTTCGATCGCGTGATCGAGTCGTTTCGCAACGAGCTGTTTACCGGCTACAAGACCGGCGACGGCATCGACCCGGACTTGCTCGCCCAGTTTCCGCTCGCCGAACGCGCCGCGGCGGCGCTCGGCGTCGTCGTGTGGCCGATGGTCGAGTTCGAGGCGGACGACGCCCTCGCCACCGCCGCCGCGCGGTGGGCCGACGCGCCGGACGTCGACACCGTACTGATCTGTTCGCCCGACAAGGACCTCGCCCAGTGCGTGCGCGGCGACCGCGTGGTCACCTTCGACCGCATTCGCCGCCGCCTCGTCGACGAGGCCGCGGTCGTGGCGAAGTTCGGCGTCGGCCCGGCGTCGATTCCCGACTGGCTCGCGCTCGTCGGCGACAAAGCCGACGGCATCCCGGGCATCCCGCGGTGGGGCGCCAAATCGGCTGCCGCCGTGCTCGCGCGCTACCGCCACATCGACGCCATCCCCGACGACCCCGCGGCGTGGGACGTGCAGGTCCGCGGCGCCGGCGCACTCGCCGCCAGCCTGCGCGCCCACCGGGACGAGGCGGCGCTGTACCGCACGCTCGCGACGCTGCGCACCGACGTGCCGCTGTCCGAATCCCTCGCCGACTTGCGCTGGCGAGGCGCGCATCGCGACGCGATCGCCGCGATATGCGCCGAACTCGGCGAGACGGCGCTGCTCGACCGGATCGACACATGGCGGTGAGGCGCATCGCGATCGAGGCGGTCAGTCGCAGCGGTCCACAGCTCGCGATGGCGTTTTCCGCCGACGGGTTGGCGTTCCACACGACCACCTGGTACGAGGGCGTCGACCTCGGTGACCTCGAGCGCCGGTTCGGCGCCCGCTACCTGCACAAGGTCTACTTTCACATCGCGGCGTTCGAGCTGCTCAAGCTCGTGAGCCTCCGCCCGGCCGTGGCGGACCTCGGCCCGTTTCGCGCGCTGCACACCGACGCGTTCGAGCTGCTGTGGCGTCGCGTCCTCGACGGCGTGTGGGGCCAGTGGCGCTACGAGAACGACGCGCCCGACTACCGCGGCCCCGCGCTCGCCAGCACGCCGGTGCCGCCGCACCACGTGCCGGAGCCGGCCGCCACGGTCGCCGGCGACGTGGACGTGCTCGCGTTCGTCGGCGGCGGCAAGGACAGCCTGGTCGCCGCAAAGCTGCTCGAGCGCGGCGGTGTGCGCTATGCGTCGCTCGCCTACGCGCACGACAGCTACGGCGCGGCCGCGCCGCAGCACGCGCTGATCGACGCGCTGGTCGACCGCTGCGCGCCCGCTCGCCGCCACCGTCTGTGGATCCGCGACGACTTCGTCGGTTCGCCGGTGGCGCGCCTCACCGGCCACGCCCGCACCGTGACGGCCGCGGAGACGCCCACGTCGATCTTCGCGGCGGTGCCGCTGGCCCTCGCCCACGGCTATCGGTGGCTCGCGCTCGCGCACGAGGCGAGCGCAAACGAGCCGAACCTGGTGTGGGACGCCACCGGCGAGCCGATCAACCACCAATGGGGTAAGTCGTACGACGCCCAGCGCCTGGTCGACGCCTACCTCGCGTCGGAACTCGTCGCCGACCTGCGCTACGTGTCGCCGCTGCAGCCGGTGCACGATCCGGTGGTGTTTTACTTGCTCAACCGCGATCGCGACGCCGTCGCCGCAACCCACAGTTGCAACATCACCAAACCGTGGTGTTGGCGATGCGCCAAGTGCGCCTACGTGTGGCTCGGCTACATGGCGTACTTGCCGCGCGCGGCGGTCGAGCCGCTGTTGGCCGTGCCGATCCTGTCGTCGCCCGCCACCCGGCCGGCGTTTCGCCAGCTGATGGGGCTCGCCGAACGCACGCCGTTCGAGTGCGTCGGCACCGCCGGCGAGACCCACCTGGCGCTCGCGCTGGCGCGCGCGCGCGGCTGGCGCGGCGACGCGATCGACCTGTTCGAACGCGAGATCGCGCCAATCGACGTCGCGGCGGCGTGCGACCGCTACCTATCCGTCGCCGGCGACCGCATTGCGCCAGGGCCGATCCGCGATACGGTGCTGCCACAACTACAAGACGCCGCGCGCGACGCACGCGCTCACATCGAGGAGATGCTGTCATGACCGAAGCACTCGCCGCATTTCGAGCGGAGGTCCGCAACTGGATCGCCGCCAACAAACCCCCAAAGCCGCCGTTCAAATTGCCGCAGAGCTTTCTGGAGGTGGAATCGGACGAGCAGTTCCGCTACCTGCGCGACTGGCAGCGCAAAGTGTACGACGCCGGCTACCTGGGCTGGGACGTTCCACAAGAGTACGGTGGCCGCGGCGTCGACCGCGACCGCCACGCGATCGTCATGCAGGAGCTGATGCGCGCGGACGCGCCGTTTCTCGTCAACACGATCGGCTTGCAGTGGGCCGGACCGACGATCTTGACGTACGGCACCGAGGCGCAAAAGAAAAAGTACTTGCCCGGCATCCTGTCGGCGGACGAGATCTGGTGCCAGGGGTTTTCCGAACCGGAGTACGGCTCTGACCTGGCCGGGCTGCAGACGCGCGCGGTCGCCACCGCCGACGGCTGGAAGGTGACCGGCCACAAGGTGTGGACCACCCTCGCCCACGTCGCCAAGTGGATGATCCTGCTCGCCCGCACCGATCCCGACGCGCCGAAGTACGAGGGCCTGTCCTACTTTCTGTTCCCGATGGACGCGCCGGGCGTGACCGTCGAGCCGCTGATCAAGATGACCGGCGAGGGCGGCTTCAACCAGGTGATCTTCGACGAGGCGCCGATGCCGAAGGACGCCCTGCTCGGCGAACTCGGGCAGGGCTGGAAGATCGCGCTCACGACCCTGATGTTCGAGCGCGGCGCCGCCGACACCGCCAACCGCGAGCGCGCCGAGCAAGATCGCAAGCTGCTCGCCCGCGTGGTCGACTTGGCTCGCCGCCGCGAGCGCGACGGCGAACCGGTCGCGGACGACCCGGTGTTTCGCGATCGCATCGCCCAGTTGTGGATCGAAGTCGAGGCGCTGCGCCTCGGCACGCTGCGCGCGCGCGTGCCCGGGCTCGTCGCCGACCGGCCGATGGCCCTGCCGTTTTCGCACAAGCTGGTCTACTCCGAGTGGATGCAGCGGCTCGGCCGGCTGGCGACCGACATCCTCGGGCCGGACGCGCCGTTGTGGCTCGGCGATCCGAACGCGCCCGACGGCGCCGAGTGGCCGCGCATGTACATGAACTCGTACGGGTTCACCATTGGCGGCGGCACCAGCGAGATCCAGCGCAACATCCTCGGCGAGCGCATCCTCGGCCTGCCGAAGAGCAAGTGACACCGAGCGTTTCGGAGAATCGATGATGAGGCAACTTCCTGGACTGGCCGACATCCCCGACGACTTTGGCTACACGGACGAGGTGGATCTCGTGCGCAAGTCGGCGCAGCGGCTGATGGCCGAGCGTTGTCCGATGCACGTCGTACGCGCGCTCGACCGCGACGAGCGCGGCTGGGATCGCAGCCTGTGGGACGAGATGGCCGCCCTCGGCTGGCTCGGGCTGGCGCTGCCCGAGGCGTGCGGCGGGGCGGCGCTCGGCACCGTCGCGCTCGCGACCGCGCTCGAACAGACGGGCCGCGCGTGCCTGCCCGGCCCGCTGTTTTCGTCGTCGCTGGCGGCGCTGGCGCTCGTCGACGCCGGCGCAGTGGATGCGTGCGCACCGCTGGCGACCGGCTCGCGGATCGCGACGCTCGGTCTCACCGAGCCGGACGCATCCTGGCACCCCGAAGATACGCGCGCCACCGCGGAGAAGTCCGGGCCGGACTACGTGCTCAACGGCGTCAAGACGCACGTGATGTGGGCGGCGGACGCCGACCTGCTGGTCGCGCCGTTTCACGTCGGCGACGACATCCGCGTATTCGCGATCGACCTGCCGCACGAGCGCGTCGCGATCGAACCCGAGGTGTGCGTCGACCGGACGCGGCGCACGGCCCGGGTCGTGTTCGACGACGCGCGGGTCGGGCCGGCGGCGCTGTTGCCCGGGGGCACCCTGGCGGCGTGGCGGCGGACGCTCACGCGCGGCCGCGCACTGCTCGCGGCCGAAATGGTCGGCGCGGCCGAGGCGCTGCTCGTCATGACCCGCGACTACGCCAACGAACGCATCCAGTTCGGCCGCCCGATCGGCTCGTTCCAGGCGGTCAAGCACCCGATCGTCAACGTGATGCTCGCGGTCGAGGCCGCCCGCAGCCACGCCTACGCCGCCGCGGCCGCGATCGACGTCGACGTGGACGCGGCCGAGGTTCCGTCGCGCATGGCGAAGGCGGCGGCGACCGACGCGCTCACGTTCGCCGCGGACCGCGCGATCCAACTGCACGGCGGCTTCGGCTTCACCTACGACTGCGACGCGCACTTCTACTTCAAGCGCGGCCTGTGGGCGGCCGCGACGTTGGGCGACGCGGCACATCACCGCCGCGAGCTGGCCTCGGAACTGTTCGGCGACTGAACGCCAGCGCATCGCCCGCCGCGACCGACGCCGTCGCCCGCCGGAGTGGCGGCCCGCTCCGGGCGGCGGCGCCGACCTACCGTGCTCGCCACCGGACGGCGGCGACCACGGGCGCCAGCCGATCGCCGCCCTCGCTCACCGCCAGCACGCTCACGACGTAGTCGCCGTCGCCGCGGCCGAAGTCGTCGACGTAGAGCGCACCGCGCACATGGCTGTCTCCGGCGACCGCGTGCAGTTCGGCGCCGCGAAACGACGGCTCCCACACGACGCGCCGGTCGACCACGGTGCCGCGCCGCACCGTCGCGCCCAGCGCGGCGTCGACGAACCCGTCGAGGTCGTCGCGCGTCACGTGCGCCCACCGCTCGATCGCGACGATCAGTACGTCGCGCTCCTCCGGGTCGGAAAACGCGGTGAGGTAGACGTCGTCCCCTGCGCCGACGGACGCGCGCAGCGACCCCGTGAGGGCGTCGTTGACGGCGAAGCCGCGAAACGGCCGCGGAAACGCGAAGCCGAGCCCCGGGTGGCGGTAGTGCGGGGCACCGCCGACGTCGACGAGTTCGAACGCCACGCGATCGCCGGGCGCGAGCGCCACCGGTTCGACCGCCCGCGCGCCGGCCAGCGGCGCCGCGATCGGCGCCGCGACTCCGAGTGTCGCCAGCGCGGCGAACAGCCATGCGTAGCCGGGCCGCCCGGTCTGCCTGCAGTAGCTCGCCACCGCCGCCATCGCGAACACCGGCAACGCCATCGCGCCGCAGCGCACGGCGAGCGCCGCGTCGCCGCCCGGCGCGGCGCCGGCGAGCGCGGCCACCGCGCCGGCGGCGCCGAGCGCGCCGACCGCGAGCGCGCCGGCCGCCGCCGCCCGCCCCAGCGACAGAGTGTGGTCCGCACCCATCGAGCCGTCCGTGCCGCACGGCATACCGTAAAACGGCGCGGCCGCCAAATCCCGCCGGGGTCGCGCCGGGGGACGATCGGCGTCCACTGCACTCGTGATTTCAACCGGTTGGCGCTTTTTCGCTTGACCTCACGGCGCACTGCGGCAAAGCTGTCCCAGTCGAGCCCGGACCCCGTTGCGGGCCGGGACTGGAGGTCCACGTGTCAGCTCGCATCTCGTTGTTTCGAGCCAAGATCCACCGCGCCACCGTCACCCACGCCGACGTCGACTACGAGGGCAGCGTGACGATCGCCGGCGACCTGATGGACGCCGCCGGCATCTACGAGTACGAGCAGGTCCACATCTGGAACGTCACCCGCGGCACGCGCCTGGTGACCTACGCCCTGCGCGGCGACGCCGGCAGCGGCGTCATTTGTGTCAACGGGGCCGCGGCCCACCTCGCGCAGCCGGGCGACAAGGTCATCCTCGCCACGTTCGCCGACGTCGACCCGGCCGAAGCGCGCGACTGGAAACCCACGGTCGTGCTCGTCGACGACGCCAACGCGATCGTGTCCGCCGACCACGCGGAAGTCGCCGGTCCCAAGCGCTGCGCCGGCGCGGCGAACTGACCGTGCTTCCCTACGCAGCCCTCGGCGTCGCAGCGGCGTTGGCCGCGCTGTCGCTGGTGCTGCCGACCACGCGCCGGGTGTGGGTGTTCCACGCCTATCTGCTGTGGCACTTCCCGATCCTGGGGCTCGCGTCGGCGCTGCAGCTGCGCCGGCTGTGGGCGGCGCTCGCCCGCAGGCCGTACGAGCCGTGGACCGGGCCGCGCGCCTGCCGGCTGTTTTGCGAGGACATGGGCCCGACGTTCATCAAGCTCGGGCAGATCGTCGCGTCGTCGGTCGGCATGTTCCCCGACCGCTACTCGGAGGAGTTCCGCAAGTGCCTCGACGCGGTCAAGCCGTTTCGCTTCGACGATGCGGTCGACGTGTTGCGGCGCGAACTGGGCGACGACAAGCTCGCGCAGCTCGACGACATCGACCCGACGCCGCTGGCGAGCGCGTCGATCGCCCAGGTTCACACCGCCCGGCTCGGCGACGATGCGGTCGTCATCAAGATCCAGCGACCGGGCATCGAGGCGCGCGTGGCCGCGGACATGCGCATCCTGCGGGTCGTCGCACGCCTGGCGCAGCGGTTCGTGCGCGACGCCGAGCTGGCCAACCCGGTCGGCATCGTCGAGGACTTCGCCGACACGTTGCGCGAAGAGATGGACTTTCGCATGGAGGCGCGCAACCTCGACCAGTTCAACGACATCCAGCGCGAAATCGGCTTTCACGACGTGCGCGCGCCGGTGCCGTACTGGGACTACACGACCAAGCGCGTGCTCGTCATGGAGCGGTTCTTCGGCACCCGGGTCGACCGGATCACCAGTCTGGAGGGCCGCGGCATCGATCCCGAGGAAAAGCTCATCCGCGGGATGCTCGCCTGGTTCCGCTGCGTGATCTTCTACGGCTTCTTCCACGGCGACGTACACGCCGGCAACCTGATGCTGCTCGACAACGGCGACCTCGGGTTCCTCGACTTCGGCATCGTCGGGCGATTCGACGAGCGCCAGCGCGCGATGGTGACCGATTATCTCGTCGCGTTCACCACCGGCGACTACAGGGCGCTCGCGCGCGTCATCGGCGAGATGGGCGGCGTCACCGACGGCGTCGACATGGACGCGTTCGTCGCCGACCTCAAGGAGACCTACAGCCCGCTTTTGACCATGCAGATGGCGGACATCAACCTGGCGGACTTCATCCCGCGCATCCACCGGGTCGCGACACGCCACCGCATGCGGATGCCCAAGGAGTTCGTCCTCATCACCAAGCAGATGCTGTACTTCGACCGCTACGCGAAGATTCTCGCGCCGAAGCTCAACGTGTTCACCGACCCGCGGCTGCTGATGAGCATGATGCAGGACATCAAGCGTGCGCGCGACGAACTGCGCGCCCGCGGCGTCGCCAGCTGACGCCCGCGGCGCGGCTCAGGCCGTGCGCTTGATGATGTGGTAGCCGAACGCGGTCTCGACGACGTCGCTCGTCGCGCCGACGTCCAACGCGAACGCGGCGTCCTCGAACTCCTTGACCATCTGCCCCCGACCGAACGGGCCGAGGTCGCCGCCCGCCTTCGCCGACGGACAGTCCGAGTGCTGCTTGGCGAGCGCCGCGAAGTCCGCGCCGCCGTCGATCTGCCGCTTGATCTCCTGGATCTGACTGTGCGCCTCGTCCTTGGAACGGCTCGCCGTCGACCGCGCCGAGCCCTGATACATCAAAAGGATGTGCGATGCTCTCACCTGATCGGCCATGGTGCCCGACCGTAACACGAACGACTCGACGCCGGACGCCGATCGCACGTGGAGGAACGCACGCCGGCGACCAGGGGCTTTCCCTGACAGCCGTGCGCCTGTGGCGAAGTCCGTGGAATCTCGGGCAAGGCGCGACGACGGCGCTGGGTGGGCCAAGGAACTGACGAGCGACGCGGCATGAGGTTGCAGGGACATCGCATCTGGTGTCCTGTATTGCGGGACGGCCGCTAACACGCCGGCACGGGGCGATGCGTCCGGCCGGGTCGCGCCGAACGCCCCGCGAGGACACGCCATGACGAACGCACGCTGGATGTTGTACGGAGCCAATGGATACACGGGCCGACTGATCGCCGAGGTCGCGCGGCGACGCGGGCTGTCGCCGGTGCTCGCCGGGCGCCGGCGCGAGGCGATCGAACCGCTCGCGGCGGAGTTCGGCTTCGACCACCGCGTGGTGTCGCTCGACGACGCCGCCGCGCTGCGGGGCGCGCTGGCCGACGTGGACGCGCTGCTGCTGGCGGCCGGGCCGTTCGCGCGCACGAGTCGGCCCGCGGTCGACGCGTGCATCGCCACCGGTACGCACTACCTCGACATCACCGGTGAGATCGCCGTGTTCGAGGCGTGCGCGGCGCGCTCGGCCGAAGCGCGCGACGCGGGCATCGCGCTGTTGCCCGGCGTCGGCTTCGACGTGGTGCCGAGCGATTGCCTCGCTGCGTCGCTGGCCGAGCGGTTGCCCGGCGCGACCGAACTCGAGCTAGCGTTCGCCGGCAGCGGCGGCTGGAGCCGCGGCACGGCGAAGACCATGGTGGAGGGCCTCGGGTGGGGCGGCGCCGTCCGCCGCGACGGCTCGATCGTCCGCGTGCCGGCGGCACACGCCGTGCGCGAGGTGCCGTTTCGCGATCGGCCGCGCACGTGCGTCGCCATACCCTGGGGCGACGTGTCGACCGCCTACCACTCGACCGGCATCCCGAACATTACGGTGTACATGCACATGCCGCGCGGCCAGCGACGCGCCATCCGCGCCGCGCGTCCGCTGCTCCCGCTGTTGCGCAACCGGCGCGTGATCGCCGCGCTGCAGCGCGCCATCGAACGGCGCGTCATCGGCCCCTCCGACACGACGCGCGCGGTCGCGCGGTCCCACCTGTGGGGCCGGGCGAGCGACGGAGTGCGGGCCGTCGAGGGCACGCTCGAGGCGCCCGAGGGCTACACGCTCACCGCCGAGACCGCCGTCGAATCGACGGTCCGGCTGTTGGCCGCGCCGCAGACCGGCTTTCTGACGCCGTCGAAGGCGTTCGGCGCCGACTACATCGCCCGGTTCGACGGCTGCGACCTGGTCGTGGGCGACGTACAGCCGGCCGCGTAGGCGCGTGAGGGGGGCCGCGGCGCGCGTTCAGATCGCGGCGAGCTTCGGCATCGACGTCGAGCTCGATGCGTCGGACGCGGCAGGTGCCGGCGCGGGCGGCGCGAGGCCAGCCGACGGGCCGCGGCTGCCGCACAGTTCGATCAGCTCGCCCTGCGAGTGAACGCCGAGCTTGCGGAAGACCGACTTGAGGTGACTGCGCACCGTGTTCGGGCTCAGGTACAGCGACTTCGCGATCTGCGCGACCCGGCGCCCCTGCAACAAGTGACGAACGATCTCGAGTTCGCGCGACGACAGCACCGACAAGTCGACCGGGGGGACCTCGTCGAACGACGCCCGCCCCGCCCGCAAGCCGGCCACCATCGCGACCTCCTCGAGATCCGCCTGGAGTTGGCGCAGAGCGATCTCCATGCGATCGATTCGCGCCTTCAACAACCTTTGAGCATCCGTGTGATTCGTGGACATGTGACTCCTCCCCTATTGCAACTCGCGAAAGCGCCGTTCGACGGCGTCGACGAACGCGCGATCGCATCCCGCCCGGCGCAACAAATGAAGGGCCACATCGGCCCCCGAGCGCTCGCCGAATGCGGTAATCAGACGACCCGAGTCGGCCAACCGGGGGCGGTCCCACCCGCGGCCGCGCCGGTCGACGCGGCCGCCCGTGTTCACGCTCACGAGCAAGCACTCGACTGGTTGCGTGCGCACGAAGTTGTACAACGCGCGGTTGGTCCGCGGGCTGCGCACCTCCGCGCCCGACGGGATGATCAGCGCGTCGAGCGCCGGCGCGGTGAACAATGTGTAGGCCGGAGTGACCGCGACCCCGGCGGCCGTGCGAACCGCGTCGAGGGACTCCCCGATCAGCGCCGTCGCGATCGCCGGTTCGAGCGACGCAGCCACCGACAACACGGCGAGCGGCTCGACGACGGCCGCGGTGTCCGCGCCGTGAAACACGAAGACGCCGACCCGAAATCGACGGATCGTCCCGCGAGGGATGACATCGGCAGCCAACGACACGCCGATGCGCAGTGCATCCCCCATGCCAGCTACCCGGCGGCGGCTAACCCATTGTAACGCATGAACTTCGCCGCCTATCGCCACGACGGGGGAACGAAATCTCGTAGCGGGCGGACCGCGGCTCCGAAATATGGTGGTCGGGCCGGCCGCCGCGGGAATGCCGACGCATCGCCCGGCGTTTCATTCACGCCGTCCGCCCCTCGGAGCCGACCCCGTGACATGGACCCGCTCACGTCGTCTTCGGCGCGCCGCGATCTACCGGCTGTTGACGTTCCGCGCCGCGACGCGGCCGCCGGGCTCGCCGATCGCGATGCGGCGTTTCGTCGTGCTGCCGGTCCGGTAGGCGGCGCGCCTCGTCACGGCACGTCCGGCGGCACCGGCAGGGGCCGACCGGCCAGCGCGCGCACGTAGAACACCGCCACCGCGGCCGCGCCGTACGTCAGCCCCGCGACGACGCCGAGGTCGACGATGCCTCGCCAGGGCTGCGGCAGCGCCTGCACCGCGGCGATCACCGCGACGAGGCACGCGAGGAACGCGTACGTGAACGCGAGCCGCGCGCGGGTCGCGTGAAACAGGGACAGGCAATACAGCGGCGCCAGGATGACGAACACCGGGCGGGGGTGACGCGCGAGGTAAAACGCGCGTGCCACGACGCGGGGCGCGAACGCGCGCTGAAAGCCACGGTAGCCTTCCGCGTACAGGTTCGCCGCGGTCCAGACCACGGCGAGGGCCACCTGCAGGGGCGACAGGTCGAACTCGGCGACGGCGGCGATCGCATAGCGCGACAGCCTGACGATCGCCTGAGCGAGAATCGCGACGACACCGAACGTGCCCCAGGTCGCAATCACGGCCACGGGCCCCCATCTTGGCACGCGCGACCGGTTCGGCAGCCCCGGCCCGGCGCGGTTTTTTGGGGCGCGGGCATCCGCGGTCCGATCATCGGGCGTGGGGAGGCGGCCGACTCGGTATGCTCGACCCGATGAACTTCTTCGGGCACGTCTACGTCGCGCGGTGCGTGGGCGCCGGCGATGGGGTCGCGCTCGGTGCGATGCTGCCGGACCTCGCATCGATGCTCGGGGCGCGCGTCGTCGACGTCGGCCCGGCCGACGTGCGCGCCGGGGTCGCCGTGCACCACGCGAGCGACGCGAGCTTTCACCGCGCGCCCGCATTCGGCGCGCTGCAGCGGGCCGGAATCGACGCCCTGCTTCGCCGCGGCGTGCGTCGCGGTCCCGCGCGCGGCGCCGCGCACGTCGGCGTCGAGCTGTTGCTCGACGCGGTGCTGGCCGCCGACCCCGGGGCGTCGGCGTTGTACGCGCGCGCGCTGGCCGCCGCGGCCGACTGCGCCACGCGGTGGCAGCCGGCGGACGCCGCGGCGCGCTTCGGCGCGCTGTGCGCCCGCCTGGCCGCCGGGGGAGCCGACGAGGTGCGCGCCGGCGTCGACGTGCTGGCCGCGCGGGTCGACCGCGCGCTCGCTCGCCGGCCGCGCCTCGCGCTTGCAGCCGGCGAGCGCGACGCGGTGCGCGCGTGGCTGGCCGCGGCGCGCGCGGCCGTCGGCGCAGCGGCGCCCGCGCTGGTCGCGGCGGGCGTCCGCGGCGCGCGCACCGCGCTGGCGGCCGCGCCGCGCTAGCGCGCCGAAGCGCATGGGCACCGGCGCGGTCGCGCGATGCGAGGCGCGTTGGGGCGCGCGCCCGCAGCGCCCTCGTGCGCCTGGACCGATCCGGCACCACAGCGCCGAGGACGCGCACCCCGACGGTCGCCCGCGGCGCGCGCCCGCAGCCCATGACGTCGCGCGACCGCCGCCGAGGCAAGCGTCCGGCGGCGCGCCGCCGACCGCGCGCGTGCGGCAGCCGGCGGTCCCGGTGGCGCGGCGGACGTCTCACGGCGCCGAAAACAGCGGCCGCAGCGCGGCGAACAGCGCGCGGTAGCGCGCGTACGCTTCGTCGTAGCGGTCGGCGCGCGCCGGATCCGGCTCGACCGAGCGCGCGCCCGCAGACAGCCGCGCCGCCGCGGCCGCCACCGTCGGCCACCGTCCGGCGGCCACCGACGCGATCGCCGCCGCGCCGAGCGCACACGTGTCGACGCGGGCCGGGACGGCGACCGGCGTTCGCGCGACGTCGGCGCGAATCTGCGCCCACAGCTCGCTGCGCGCGCCGCCGCCGAGCAGCCGGATGGCGCCCACGTCGACGCCCAGCTCGCGGACGCGGTCGATCACGTCGCGCATCGCGAACGCGCAGCCCTCCAGCACCGCGCGCGCGACGTGTTCGCGCCCGTGCGCCGCCGTGAGCCCGTACAGGCACGCCCGCGCCGTGGCGATCCATTCGGGCGCCATTGCGCCCGACAGCGCCGGCACGAACGTCACCCCGCCTGCGCCGGCGGGCGCGGTGTTGGCGGCGGCATCGACCGCGGCGGCGTCGGCGAACCCCGCGACGCCGCACAGCCATTCGATCGCGCCACCGGCGAGCCAGCCCGGGTTTTCGACGAAGTAGAGGCCGCCGACGTAGGCGTGCGTCTCGACGAGGGCGCCCGCGTCGATCGCGACGCCGGCCGACACCGCGCCCACGACTTCCGCCGTTCCCAGCACGCACGCCGCCGCGCCGGGAGCCGCGATGCCGGCGCCGAGCGGCGTCGCGAAATCGTCGCCCGTGCCGACCGCGACGAGCGTCCCGGCCGGCAAGCCGCACAGCGCCGCGCCCTCCGCGTGCAGCGCGCCGGCGACGTCGGTGGCCTCTGCGATGCGCGGCAACCGCGCGCGGTCGATCCCGAACGCCGCGAGCCAGCGGTCGTCGTAGTCGCGCGCGGCCAGGTCGTACAGCATCGTCGTCGACGCGTGGCCGTGGTCCATCACGTGCTCGCCGGTGAGCCGCGCGACCACGTACGACACCGGCTGGTGGAAACGCGCCGCGCGGTCGGGCCCGAGCCAGCGAATCTTGGCGGCCATGTGCGATGCGTCGGCGACCAGCCCGGTCGACCGGCGCAGGGCATCGACCGGTAGGCCGGCGACCGCGTCCACCGCCCGCCGGTCGCACCAGATCAGGCACGGCCCGAGCGCCGCGCCCGCGGCGTCCACCGGAACGCACCCGTCGAGCTGGCCCGCGATGCCGAGCGCGGCGACGTCCGCCGGCGCCGCGTTCGCCGCGGCGAGCGCCCCCGCGATCGCCGGCGCGAGCGCCGCCTCCCACAGCGCGGGCTCCTGCTCGGCCCAGCCCGGCCGCGGGTAGTGCGGCGCGTAGGCGACGCTCGCCTCGCCGGCGACGCGCAGGTCGCGGTCGACCGCGACGGCCTTGAGGCTCTGCGTGCCGATGTCGACCCCGACGATCATCGAAGCCGCTCCGCGACCGCGAACACGTGCTCGTCGACCGCGCCCAGATCGCGCAGCGCGCCGGCGAGGCGCAGCGCGTAGTCGAGATTCGTGCCGCTCGGCCCGGACCGGACGCGAATCTCGGCGGCGATCGCGTCGACCGGTGCGGGGCCGAGAAAGTTCGGATTGCCCGGCGTGGCGACGTACGCGACGACGTCGACGTCGCCCGCCGGCGAGCGCATCCGCTCGACGAGCCGCTCGTAGCCGGCCTGCTCGCGGCGATCGAGCCGCGCCAACACGCCGGCCGCGTCGGCCCCGCGCACGCGGTACGCGATGCCGTCGCACCGGGCCCCCGGCCGGCGCACCAGCGTCACCACGCGGCCGGGAGCCCCCGGGCGGCCGCGGTGATCCGGCGATCCCTGCCAGAACCGCCGCGCCCACCCGCGCACGTGACCGACCCGCCGTTCCACGAACGGCAGATCGGGTCGCCACAGCAGCGACCCGTAACCGAAAATCCACACGTCGTCCATCGGGCACGGCGCCGCGCCGGCGCCGCGACCACGATAGCGCATGCGCGCCGCGGGCGGCGAGCGCACCGGCGCCCGCACCCGCGGCCCCTGTTCGCGCGCGAGCGCCGGTTCAGTCGATCGGCGGCAGCTGGTTGCAGGCGGTCTCGAACGTCATCAGCGCGTCGCGCAGGCCGACGGTGAGATCGCCCTCGCAGATCGACGATACGACGCCGTTTTCGCCCGCGAGCCCGGCGAACTCGATGAGCCGCGTGGCCTCCTCGGCGTTGCCGAACTCCGAGCTGCACGAGCCCGGTCCCGGGCCGGCGATGACCGCGACCGCCCAGCGCCCCGGCGCACCGGTGACGGTGTCGAGGAACTGCGCGTACGGCGGCACGGGTGCCGTCGTGTCGCACACGTCCTGGCCGAACGTCAGCGTGAAGTTGTCGTCCTGCCGCGAACAGTCGTTTTCGTCGGTGAGGATGACGATGGCGAGCAGCGCGTCCTCGCGCAAGAACCCCGCGTTGGTGCCGTCGGCCATCCGGTCGCCGAACGCCAACCGGATCGCCTCGAGCGGCATCTCCTGGTTCGCGCCGTCGCTGCCCAATACGGCCGCGCACGAGAACGTGCCGGACGGATCCGGATCCGACTTCTCCACCCAGCGGCGGGTCATGCCGCACCGCTGCAGCAGCGCGCCGTCGTCCCCGGACTGCGACTCCGGGATCGGCGGGAACCCCGGAAGCGTCTCCTGCGTCCACGACTTGGTGACCGCCGTCGACGTGACCGCCACGCGGTAGTCGATCGGGTTGCCGTTTTCGGCGACGAACGAGTCGAGCACCTCGATGAAACGCGGGAAGTTCGCGGCGAGATTGTCTTGCTCCTCGCCCATCGACCCCGAGTTGTCGATTACGAACAGGATGTCCATCTTGTCGCACGCCTCCGCGGGAGCCGCGTCGGCGAACTCGTCCGGCGGCGGCGGCCGCCGTCCCCCGTCGGCGAGTCCCGGAGATCCCGCGTCGACCATCGCGGTGTCGTCGTCATCGTCCGCGCCCGTCCCCGACGGACCGCACCCCCCGACGGCGATGCACGCGACGCCCCCAAGAACACAGATGCGGTAGCTACGGTTGGACATGTGGCACCCCCTACGGCTGTTGTCAGGCGACCCTCGCTGCCCGCGGCCAGACTGTAGCAAGCGCGCGGGCCGACGGGCGGACAAACGGTACGTGGCGGCCGGCCTGCCAGCGGTTGTCAGCGAACAATCGTCACGGCACCAGCAGCACCTTGCCGAAGTTGCGGCGCTCCTGGATGTAGCGGTGGGCGTCGGCTGCGCGGTCGAAGGGGAACGTCCGGTCGACGACCGGAGCGAGCACGCCGTCCCGCACGAGGCCGACGATGTCGACGAGCATCGCGCGCAAACGGTCCGCCTGATCCCACAGGTGTCCGAGGTTGACCCCGAACACGCCGCGGTTTTCGTTCATCAGCCGAATGGGTCGAAACTTCGGCATCGACCACAGTCCGCGCAGGGCGGCGACCAGGCTGCGCCGCTGCCCCGGCGCAAAGCTGGACACGCCGAACAGGAACAACCGGCCAAGCGGCGCCAACGACGCGTAGCTGCGGCGGAACGAGTCGCCGCCGACCGCGTCGATGACCAGGTGCACGCCGGCGCCGCCGGTGATCCGTGCGATCTCCGCGGCGAAGTCCTGCGTGCGGTAGTCGATGCAGTGATGCACTCCCGCCGCGCGCAGCCGCTCGTGCTTGCCGGCGCTGGCCGTGCCGAAGATCTCCGCGCCCTTCCACCTCGCGATCTGGATCGCCGCGAGGCCGACGCCGCCGCCCGCGGAGTGGATGAGAACGCGCTCGCCGGCCTGCAGGTTGCCGAGCCGAACCAGCATCAACCACGCCGTCAAATACTGGACCGGGAGCGCGGCAGCCTGCTCGAAAGACAGGTCGTCCGGTAGCTCGACGACCTGGCCGCGGGGCACGCAGACCACGTCGCTGTAGCCGCCGAAGCGGGTGAGCGCTACCACCCGAACGCCGGGCGCGACGTCATCGACGCCCGAGCCGACCGCATCGACGACGCCGGCCACCTCGTAGCCGACGACCGCCGGCAGCTTGGGGGCGTCCGGGTACAGGCCCATGCGCGCGAGGATGTCGGCGAAGTTGACGCCCGCGGCGCGCACCCGCACGCGCACTTCGCCGGGGCCCGGGTCCGGGTCGTGCGCGTCGCGCAGTTCGAGGACGTCGGGGCCACCGATGGTCGGGATCCAGATCTGGCGCACCGCGGCAGGGTAGCGGCTGTCGCTCCACCTGTCGCCCCCAAGGGCAGCGAACCGTGGTATGAGCCGAATTCGGGGCTACCGCCCACGGCAGGGGGTGTCATGTCGTACAAAATCGTCGCGTTCGCGGCGTTCGTCGCCGCCTGTGGTCCCACCGCGTCGTCGACCGGCGACGGTGGCGGCTCCGACGTCGTCGGCGGCATGTGCGCGCCGGGCACGTCACGGTGCGACGGCACCCGCCGCCTCACCTGCTCCGACGGACGCTGGCAGGTCGCCGAACAGTGCGCCAACGTGTGCGACGACGAACTCGGCTGCGTGCTGTGCCAGCCGGGGACCGGCACCTGCAGCGGCAACATGTCGCGCATGTGCCGCGACGACGGCATGGGCTACGTCGACGTGTACTGCGACCCGCTGCAGGGCCTCACGTGCGACTTCGAGATCGGCGTATGCACCGGCGACTGCGCGCCGCAAAATCTCGGCCGCAACTACATCGGCTGCGACTACTACCCGACGGTGACCGGCAATGAAGTCGACAGCGCGTTCGAGTTCGCCGTCGCCGTGTCCAACACGACCTCCGCCGTCGCCAACGTTCACATCGAAGGGGGTGCGCTCACGGCGCCGCGCACGCTCACCGTCGCGCCCGGCGACGTGGCGGTCGAGCGGTTGCCGTGGGTGCCGCAGCTGAAGGCGTGCAACAACGAGCCCGGCGGGCAAATCGAGTGCGGCTCGCCGCAGAACCTGTCGGCCTTGGTCGCCGGCGGCGCCTACCATTTGCGATCCGACCGCCCGGTCACCGTGTATCAGTTCAACCCGCTCGACTACAAACTGCCCGGCAGCGGGTGCCGGGACGGCACGGCCGTCGCTGGTTGCTCCTACACCAACGATGCATCGTTGTTGCTCCCCGTCAACGCGATGACCGGCAACTACTATGTCGCGTCATACCCGGCGTGGCCGACACGGACCGGCACCATATTTCCGAGTTTCTTGACCGTGACCGGGACGGCAGACGGCACGCAAGTGACGATCGCACCGTCGGCGGCGACCGTCGCGGGAGGCGGGCTCCCCGCGTTCCAGGCGGGTGTGGCACAGACGATCACACTGAACGCCGGCGACGTCGCCCAGCTGTTTTCGACCGCCGGCGACCTCACGGGCAGTCTCGTCCGCGCCGACAAGCCGGTCCAGGTCGTAAGCGGCCACTACTGCACCGAGATTCCGCACGGCACCACCGCGTGTGACCACATCGAGGAGTCGATGATTCCGTACGAAGCGCTCGGCAACCGCTACCTCGTGACGCCGCCGGCCGTGCCGCCGTTGCCGAACGGCAAAGTTCGCGTCGTCCGCATCATCGCCACCGAGCCGAACACCACGCTGCAATACGACCCGCCGCAAGGCGCGCTCGCGACGACGCTGGCGTCGGCGGGCGACTTTACCGAGGTGGCCGGCACGGTCGACAGCTTCCTCATCACCGCCAGCGCCAAGGTGTTGGTCGTGCAATACCTCGAAGGCCAGGAAGCAGCGGGCAACATCGGCGATCCTGCGATGGCGGTCGCTGTTCCGATCGGCCAATATCGGACCGACTACCAGTTCCACGCGCCACAGAACTACACGAGCAACTACGTCGATATCGTCGCGCCGATGGGGGCGAACGTCACCCTCGACGGCGTGGCCGTCACCGGGTTCTCCCCGATCGGCGCCACCGGATACGGCGTCGTGCGCCAGTTGCTGTCGCCCAAGCCATCTGGCAACTACACGATCACCGGCGATCAGCCGTTCGGCATCTCCGTATACGGCTACGGCAGTTGGACGAGCTACTTCTACCCCGGCGGCCTCGACTTGTCGCCGATCGTCGTCGAGTGACGGGCCACCGCGCGGCGGAACCAGGTGCGCGCCGGCCGGCGCCGGTGGTACCGTCGCGCCGGTGAGCACGCTGTACCTGATCCGCCACGGCCAGGCGTCGTTTCTCGACGATCACTACGACAGGCTGTCCGACCGCGGCGTCGACCAGGCCCGCCGACTCGGCGCCTACGCGGCTGACGTCGGCTGGCGGCTCGACGCGCTGTACTCGGGTCCCCGCGCGCGCCAGCTCGACACGGCGCGCCACATGACCGCCGCGGCAGCCGGCTCCGGGGTTGCGCTGCCGGAGCCGCATACCCTCGCCGCATTCGACGAGTACCCGTTCGAAGTGATGGTCAAGCAGGTGCTGCCGCGGCTGGTCGACAGCGATCCCGAACTGGCGGCGCTGTGGCACGGTGCCGGCGACCGCCGCGCGGGCCTGTCGCGGTTCATCGAAAAGGTGACCGCCCTGTGGTCGCGCGGCGAGCTGGACGCGCCCGGCATCGAGCCGTACGCCGCATTCTGTGCGCGCGTGGCGGCCGGGCTCGACCAGGTGATGCGCGAACAGGGGCGCGGCAAGACGGTCGCGGTCGTGACCTCCGGCGGCCCGATCTCGCAGGCCGTCGGGCGCGCGCTCGCGCTCGACGCGGAGCACACCTGGCGCATCGCATGGGTCGTGCGCAATGCGTCCATCACCGAGTTCGCCTACCGCGAAGACGCCTTCGGGCTCGTCGCGTTCAACGCCACGCCGCACCTGCGGCCCGACGAGGTCACCTACCGCTGACGAGGAGGCTCCGTGGACTTCGACATCTCGGATCGCATGAAGGACGTGCTCGCGCGCATGGACGCGATCGTCCGCGAGCACATCATCCCGCTCGAGACGCGCTTCGTGCGCGAGGGACTGCGCGCGGTCGAGCCGGAGCTTGCCGCCGTGCGCGCGCGGGTCAAGGAAGCCGGCCTGTGGGCGCCGCAGATGCCGGCAGACGCCGGCGGCATGGGCCTGTCGCTGGTCGACCACGGACTGGTGAGCGAGGTGCTCGGCCAGTCGCCGCTCGGCCATTACTGCTTCAACTGCCAGGCGCCCGATGCCGGCAACATGGAGATCCTGCACAAATACGGCACGCCGGAGCAGAAACGCCGCTACCTCGATCCGCTCGTTGCCGGCGACATCCGCAGCTGTTTTTCAATGACCGAGCCGGACACGGCGGGCTCGAACCCGACGTTGCTCGCGTGCCGCGCGGTCAAGGACGGTGACGACTACGTGATCACCGGCCGCAAGTGGTTTACGACCGCCGCCGACGGCGCGGCGTTCGCGATCGTCATGGCCGTGACCGACCC